>NZ_BAABFR010000016.1:0-66469 GCF_039541155.1 Tsukamurella soli | reverse complement strand
CGGGCTGGACGCCGCGCTCGACGGTGGCGGGCTGAGCCCGGCACCGTCGTCGCCCCTCGCGGCGGCCGCCGGCCGGATTCTGGACGGTCTCGCGGTCCGCCGCGCCGCGCGGGGTGACGCGGCGTGAGCGGCGACCTGCTGTCCCGGGTGCGCGATCGGCTCGCACACACCGCCGGTGACCTCACCCCGGATGTCATGGCAGAGGCGCTGCGCGCGGAATGCGGGGGCGTGCTGGGTGATACCGAACTTCTCGACGGACTCGCGTACCTCGAGACGGAACTCGTGGGCGCGGGCCGCCTCGAGCCGCTACTGGGCGACCCGGACGTCGCCGACGTCCTCGTCGTCGGTGCCGGGCATGTGTGGGCCGACCGCGGGCGCGGACTCGAGCGCACGCCGATCGAGTTCGAAGACGACGATGCCGTGCGACGCCTGGCGACCCGCCTCGCCCTGGCCGCGGGACGGCGTCTCGACGACGCGCAGCCGTGGGTGGACGGCCATCTCCCGGCGGCGGCCGGGACCCGCGGCCGGGGCGGCCGCGTCGGCGTCCGGCTGCACGCGGTCCTACCCCCGTTGGCCACGAACGGGACGTGCATCTCGCTGCGTGTCCTTCGCCCGGCCACGCAGAGCCTCGACGCGCTCATCGCCTCGGGAGCTGTGCCGGACGAGATCGCCGGCGTGGTGCGCGACATCGTCCGAGCCCGCCTCGCGTTCCTCGTCACCGGAGGTACCGGCAGTGGGAAGACGACACTGTTGTCCGGCATGCTCGGCGCCGTCGACCCGGCCGAGCGGATCCTGTGTATAGAGGATGCGCGCGAGCTGGATCCCGTTCACCCGCATGTGGTCTCGCTGCTGGCGCGCGGCGCCAACGTCGAGGGTGCCGGCGCGGTCACGGTACGCGACCTGGTCCGGCAGGCCCTGCGCATGCGGCCCGACCGGATCGTGGTCGGCGAGGTGCGTGGCGCGGAGGTGGTCGACCTGCTCACCGCGCTCAACACCGGTCACGACGGCGGCGCGGGCACTGTGCATGCCAACGCACCGGCGGAGGTGCCCGCGAGATTGGAGGCACTGGCGGCGCTGGGTGGGATGGGCCGCGCCGCCCTGCACTCGCAACTCGCGGCCGCGGTCCAGGCCGTCGTGGAGGTTCATCGGTCGGCCGCGGGGGTGCGGGGCGTGCGTAGTGTCGGCACCGTGGTGCGCGGCGCTGACGGGCTGGTCGCGGTGACGCCGGTGTGGCACCGCGGGACGGGGTTCACGCCGGCGGCGGACGGCTTCCGGGCGCTCCTCGACGAGCGGGCCGCCCGATGACCGTGCCCTTGCTTCTGGCGGCGACAGCGCTCCTCGTCGCACCGCAGTCCGCTGCCGCGCAACGACTCTCACGAGTAACCCGCGGTGCTGCGGGGCGCCGTGCCGTCGGGGTGACCAGGGAGCGAGCGATCCTCGCGCTCCCGCTCGTCGCGGTGACGGCCGGGCCGTTGTGCGTCCTCGCGGCCGTCATCCTCACGCTCACCCTGCGCCAGCTGTTCGCGGCCGGTCGCAGGCGCCGCGTCGCGGCGGAGCGGGATGCGGCGGTCGTGGAGGCCGTGGCAGCGATGACGGCCGAGCTCGGTGTCGGCGCGCATCCCGCGGCGGCCTGCCGGGAGGCCGCGGGCGAATCGCCGCACCCCGGCGTGCGGCGCACCCTCGACGAGATGGCGAGCCGCGCCGCACTGGGTGGCGACGTCGCCGCCGGAATTCGCGCGCGGTGCGGCGACGACGCCTCGTGGGCTCGGATCGCGGTCGCGTGGGAGACCGGCAGCCGCCACGGTGTGCCGATCGCCGACCTCCTCGCCGCGGTCCGCGCGGACCTGCTCGCGCGAGCGCGGTTCGCGGAGCGGTCGCGCTCGGCGCTGGCCGGGGCGCGCGCCACGGCGACGGTGCTCGCATGCCTGCCCGTGCTGGGCATCGGTCTCGGTCAGGCGATCGGCGCGAATCCCGTCCGGATACTGCTGGGTGGCAGTGGGATCGGCGGAATCATGCTCGTCGTCGGGGTGACCTTCACGTGCGCCGGGCTGCTCTGGGCGGCGGCCATCACCCGGGGCGCCGACGGTGCCACGGCATCGCCCGGGGCCGACGGAGGCGCGTCGTGACCGGCCCGGCGGGTGCGCTGGTCCTGCTGGCGGCGGCACTCCTTGCGACGCCGTGCGGGGCCGCACATCGGCTCGGGGTGATCGGCCGGCCCGGCCATTCTCCGCGTCGACAGCGGTCGGGGCGTCGCCCGCGGTGGTGGCCGCGGCGAACCCCCGACATCGATTCCTTCGCGGCGGCCGCCGCCTACGACCTGTTCGGGGTGTGCCTGCGCGCGGGCATGCCGGTGGCCGATGCAGCCCGAGTGGTGGCCGGCTCGGCGCCGGAGGCGTTGGGGAAGCAGTTGATCCGGTCGGCGGAACTGCTCGCGCTCGGCGGCGACGTCGAGGCGGCGTGGCGGACCGAGTCGACCGACCCCGCGGTGGTTGCGCTGTCTCGGCTGCTGGTCCGCGCCGCGCGAGCGGGCGCCTCGCCCTCGGGCGGCCTCGCAGATCTGGCGGCGGAGCGACGTGCGGCAGCGGAGGACGGGGCGGTCGCAGCCGGCGAACGTGCGGCGGTGTCGGTGAGCGGCCCGCTCGGGCTCTGCTTCCTGCCCGCATTCGTGTGCCTCGGGATCGTGCCCGTGGTGATGGGACTTGCCGGCAAGGTGCTCGGCGGGGGTCTGCTGTGAGGCGGGCGTGTTCGGATGAAGGGGGAGTGGAATGTGGAATCGACTGCATTGCAGAATGATCGAGCTGATGACGCAGGAGGAGGGGATGTCGACCGCGGAGTACGCGATCGGGACGATCGCTGCCGCCGCGTTCGGCGCTGTGCTGTACAGCGTGGTCACCGGCGACAACATCGTCAGCGGGTTGACGTCGATCATCAGCAAGGCGCTCAACACCAGCACGGGGTAGCGCGGGTGCTCTCGTCGGAGGTGGGGGCGGTGACCGTCGAGGCTGCGTTGGCGATCGGTTCGCTCGTCGTGGTCCTGATCGCGTGCATCGGGGCGGTCACGGCGATGACGTCGTACGTCCGATGCGTGGACGCGGCGCGTGAGGGTGCGCGGTTGCACGCGCTCGGGGATGCGGCGCGAGCGTCGAGCGCTGTCGCCGCAGTGGCGCCGGGTGGAGCCTCGTCGTCGGTGTCGCGGGATGACGGTGCCGTCACCGTCCGCGTCTCGGCGGATGTGCCGCTGCTGCCGGGCCTGACGGTGACGGGAGTCGCCGTCGCCGCCACCGAGCCGGGCCTCGACGGTGAGTGATCTCCGCCGACCCGGTGGGGGCGGCCGAGGTGGCGGCCTGCAGGGTGATGACGGTGTCGCCACGGTGTTGGCGGCGCTCATGATCGCCGCGCTGCTGACGGTGGCGGTGATGATCACCGATGTCGCGGCGGCGGTGGCGGCGAGGCACCGGGCGCAGGCTGCGGCCGATCTCGCGGCGCTCGCGGCGGCTGCGCGGGTGGTGGACGCCGACGCGGCGTGTGTCGCGGCCACGCGCATCGCCTCCGCGAACGGCGGTCGGTTGCGGGACTGTGGGACCGAGGGATTGGAGGTGGTGGTCCGGGTCGAGGTGGATGCGCGGTTCGCGCTGTTCGCGTCGTCCACGGCCGCCGCCGCGGCCCGTGCCGGTCCGCTGTGAGCGGGCCGCCGGCCGGCCCGGATCCGGTGTGGCTACGTACGAGCCGCGAGCATGTCGCCGGCCTCACCGGTCGCCATCGGCGGTCCGTGATCGAGTACACCGGCGAGGGGCACAAGCGGATCAACGGCTGGCTGCGCCGCGGCGGGATGCCGGCAGATCCGTGGGCGGCCGCGCGGGTCAGGGATCTCGACGCGGTCCTCGCCAAGAACCCGATGCAGAGCGAGACGGTACTCGTGCGAACCGTCGACCTCGACGCGTTCCGGCTCGCCGGCGGCGGCGACCTCGCGAGAGTCGTCGGCGTCGTCCGAGTCGAGCGTGGCTATCTGTCCACGACGATGTACGCCGATGGTGGACGGACGAAGGCCTACGCCGACCCGGTCCGGCTGATCGTTCGGCTACCTGCGGGTACTCCAGCGGCAGCGGTCGGCGAGCTATCGGTCGCCGGTCAAGGAGAGGTATTGCTCGGCCGCGGCCTTCGCTACGTCCTGTCCGATCCGGCGTACGATCCGGGTATCGGTATGTGGGTTGTCGTGATGGAGATCGTTTAGCGGGAGGAGGACGTCGATGAGTGCACTGGACGACGGTGGTTTCGGTACCGAGGTCGTGACGGACCTGAGCGAGATCGCCTGCTCGCGGGCAACCCTGTTCGCTCGTCGCGGTTACCGTCTCCCCCTGCAGGACTCCGAGCGGGCGGCCGGGCTCACCGAAGCCGATGTCTGGAAGTTCACCGAAGAGGCGACCGCGGACTGAGCGGTCTCCGGCGGCAGGGCGACCGTGGCTTTGCGAGTCCGACTGCCGCCGTGCAGATCCGATCAGCGCCGGACCCGGCGTGGAGTCCATCGGCCACACTGCTCCCATGGCGTATGACGAGGATCTCGCGGAACGCATCCGGGACCTGATGGCCGAGGAGCCAGGCGCGACCGAGAAGCGGATGTTCGGCGGCCTCGCGTTCCTCGTCGGTGGGCACATGGCGGTTGCCGCGTCGCAAGACGGCGTCCTGGTCCGGATCGACGCCGAGGACTACGAGTGGCTGTCCGGCGAGCCGCACGTGGGCACCGCGATCATGGGCGGCCGCACCATGCGGGGCTGGCTACGCGTCGCCGCCGAGGGCGTCGCATCCGACCCCGCCCTGCGCGAATGGGTGGGCAGGTGCGTCGACTTCGCCCGGACGCTGCCGCCCAAGCAGAGGGCGGCCGGGACACCCGTCGGTCGGCGGGACTGATCGTGTTCCGCAGCCCTTGGACGCGTCTCAGGCGGGGTTCCAGGCTGCTCCAGCATCCGGAAATCGCTCCCGTGGAAAGTTATTCGTCCGCGGAAGCGCTTCTCTACCGCGGGAGGCGAGCAGGCGGGAGCGCGGGCGGGAAGTGGACCTCCCGATGGACGGCCGGCGATCGCGCGGTTCCGGGCGCCCACGACATGGCGCGGATCGTCAGGCCCCCAGCCCTCCCAGCACGATGTCCAGCACCATCACGGCACCCGCCTTGTCGAGCGGATCGTTCCCGTTGCCGCACTTGGGTGATTGCACGCACGACGGACACCCGTGCTCGCACTCGCACGACGCGATCGCCGACCGGGTGGCGGTGAGCCACTCGCGCATCATCTCGTAGCCCCGCTCGGCGAAACCCGCGCCGCCCGAGTACCCGTCGTACACGAACACCGAGGGCAGGCCGGTGTCGGCGTGCAGCGCGGTCGACAGGCCGCCGATGTCCCACCGGTCGCAGGACGCGACCAGCGGCAGCAGCCCGATCGCGGCGTGCTCTGCCGCATGGAGAGCCCCGGGCCAGCGTTCGGTGTCCAATCCGGCACGCAGCAGCGCGGATTCGGTGATCGTGTACAGCACGGCCCGGGTCTCCAGTGTCACCGCGGGCAGATCCAGCTCGACCGCGTCGAGCACCTCACCGGTGCGCAGGGTCCGCAGGTAACCCACGACCTGCTCGGTGACCTCGACGTCGACGAACTGCAGCTGCACGGGCCCCAGGTCGCGCTCGCGCAGCACCGAGGTCACCGTCACCTCCGTGGTGTCCCGCGCCGACGTGGTCCACTCCGGCTCCTCCGGATGCACCGCCGCGATGCCCTCGTCGAGGTCCAACGCGTCGACGACGTACGACTCGCCCCTGTGCAGGTATACGGCACCGTCGTGCACCGTCGACATCGCGCGTACGGCATCGACGGTGCCCAGCAGTTGCCCGGTCTCGCCGACCACGATCAGCACCTGGGCGCCGGAGCCGCCGCGGATGCTCACGTCGCCGTGCGGCTCGACGCCCGGCGCCACGAAGAACCCCGCCGGCCGCGCCCGCAGCAACCCGTCCTCGACCAACTGCTCCACGAGTGGCCACGCCGCCATCCGTTCGACCTCGGCGGTGGTCAACGGTAACTCGGCGGCGGCGCACAATAGATGCGGCGCAAGAACATACGGGTTGGTGGGATCGGTGATCGTGGCCTCCACGGTCCGACCGAGCAGCGCCTCCGGATGGTGCACCAGGTAGGTGTCGAGGGGGTCGTCGCGCGCCACCAGCAGCACGAGCGAGCCCTGTCCCCGCCGACCGCTGCGGCCGGCCTGCTGCCAGAACGAGGCGACGGTGCCGGGGAAGCCGGCCACGATCACCGCGTCGAGCCCGGCGATGTCGATGCCCAGCTCGAGCGCGTTGGTGGTCGCGACCCCCAGCAGTCGCCCGTCGGCCAGCGCCCGCTCGAGGGCGCGCCGGTCGTCGGCCAGGTACCCGGCCCGATACGACGCGACCCGGCCGGCCAGCTCGGGCGCCGCCTCGGCGAGCATCGCCCGGCAGCGCAACGCCGTGGTCTCCGCGGCGTGCCGCGAGCGCACGAACGCGAGCGTCCGGGCACCCTCGACGACCAGGTCCGCCATCATCCGCGCGGCCTCTGCGCCCGCGGAGCGCCGCACGGGCGCTCCGTTCTCGCCGGTCACCTCGGGCAGCAGGGGTGGCTCCCACAGGGCGACGGTGCGCGAGCCGTGCGGCGAGCAGTCCTGCGTGACCGCCTCGCAGGGCTCACCGATCAGCCGTGACGCGGCGGCGGCCGGGTTCGCCGTGGTGGCGGACGCCGCGATCACCACCGGCCGCGCCCCGTACCGGGCGGCCACCCGAAGCAGTCGGCGCAGCACGAGCGCCGTATGCGAGCCGAACACGCCGCGGTAGTGGTGGCACTCGTCGACCACGATGTAACGCAGTCCGCGCAGCAGGCGCGACCACCGGGCGTGCGACGGCAGCAGGCCCATGTGCACCATGTCCGGGTTGGTGAACACCCAGCGACTGTCGGTGCGCGCCCATCTGCGCATCTCGCGCGACGTGTCACCGTCGTACATCGTGGGTGAGACGGTGTCGAAGGCCGCCCGGCCCGCGATGGCCGCCTGCACGGCCCGCAGCTGGTCGGTCCCCAACGCCTTGGTCGGCGAGAGGTAGAGGGCGGTGGCACGCGCGTCGGTCGCGAGCGCGGAGAGGATCGGGAGCTGGTAGGCGAGCGACTTGCCCGACGCGGTTCCGGTGCACACCACCACGTGTCGGCCGGAGTGGGCGTGGTCGGCAGCGGCGACCTGATGGTGCCAGGGCCGTTCGACGCCCGCGTCGGTGAACGACCGGCGCACCTCCGGCGGTGTCCACGCAGGCCAGTCCGCGAATTCGGCTCGGCGTGGAGCGATCTCGGACACGTGGGTGGTCGCCGGCGTACCGGCGCCGGCCCCGGCCTGGACGCGAACGAGGAGTTCTTGCCCGAAGGTGTTGTGCTGCAAAACGATTCTCTCCGTCAGCAGCCCGCCGGGCGATCCTGCGAGGCTGCGCGGAACCATAGTACCGGCGTACCGGAACCGATCCGAATCGTTCGGAAGATGGTTAACACGAGGCAAATTTTGCTGCGGAACTGTCCCTGCGAAAGAAATCGTGGTTGACTGTGTGCGGTCGCAGCTCCTCCGGGCCGGTTCGAACACAGAGCCGGAGCCGGGGGATCGATGTTGCGGGCGTGGTACTGAGGATTTGAGCGCGGGTCACCGCGAGCGGCTCCATGAAGGTATGGCGGCCGGAACCGGCCGGGTGGAAGTCCCCAGGGCTCCCGCCGTACCGGTAGCAGGACAAGTAAGGAAACATCTCAATGGCACAGGGAACTGTGAAGTGGTTCAACGCGGAGAAGGGCTTCGGCTTCATCGCGCCGTCTGACGGCTCGGATGACGTCTTCGTTCATTACTCCGAGATCCAGGGGTCGGGCTTCCGCACCCTGGAGGAGAACCAGCAGGTGGAGTTCGAGGTCGGCCAGGGCACCAAGGGGCCCCAGGCGACCGGCGTCCGCGCGCTCTGATCTCACCACGCGACTAGATCGCTGACGATCCCCCCAACCCCTCGTGGGTCGGGGGGATCGACCTTTTCTTCGGGGCCGCCACCGCCGCGACTCGGCACATCGGCGTCGGTTACGGGGCGGAACGGCGGCCGAGCCCTACGCTGGACGGGTGGTCCAGCTGTCCCTCTTCTCCGCCGATCAGGCCGAGCCGTCGCCCGCCGACCTGGCGGGTCTGCTCGCGGCGTCGGGGCAGGTGGTCGAGGTGGGCGGTGTGGCGCGGGTGTCCGCGGTCGTTGCGGACGACTGGCGCGCCGACGCGCTGGCGGAGATGATCGTCGAGTCCGGCCTCGATCCACAGCGGGGACGGTCCGAGGAGGGATCGCCGGTGGTCGGTGTGGCGCAGACCCCTGCGCTCGCCGAGATCGCCGCCGCGTGGACACGTGGGGCCGTCAAGGTGGTGCCCGCGGGCTGGGTGCCCGGATCGCGGGCGGTCCGCGTGTGGGCGCTCGCCGCCGGGAAGGCCGACGGTGACTGCTACCTCCTCGGGCTCGACCCGCACTGCCCGGACTCCTACGCGCCGCTCGCGACCGCGATGATGCGCACCGGGGTCGCGCCGACCCTCGTCGGCACCCGCGGGGCCCGTCCGGCGCTGCGGGTGACCGGCCACCGTCGGCTCGTCCGGCTGGCGGAGATGGTCGGCGCGCCGCCGCTCGGCGCGCTCGCCGCGGAGGCCTGGCCCTACCCCTTTTGACCACGCGCGCCCCATTCGTACCCGCGGCCCGTGCGGTGGCGGATCGGCCCGGGCGTGGACGCGTGCAGCGGCACCTGTATATAAGGTGGAGCCGCGGTGCCGGATTGCGCCGCTGTAATCGCCCGGTGCGCAGACAGTCGCGGCCGGGCGAGATGGAAGGAAGGCGGATCCTCATGGCACAACGTGCATCGGCGACGGCTGGCAAGAGCACTAACGGCGTGCGGCGTCTGGTGATCGTGGAGTCCCCCGCCAAGGGCAAGAAGATCGCGTCGTACCTGGGCGCGAACTACACCGTGCGGGCGTCGATGGGACATATCCGTGATCTCCCGAGCGGTGCGGCTGAGGTCCCTGCGAAGTACAAGGGCGAGTCGTGGGCCCGGCTCGGTGTCGATGTGGACCACGGCTTCGAGCCGTTGTATGTGACCTCGCCGAACAAGAAGTCCACGGTCGCCGAGCTGAAGGCGCTGCTCAAGGACGCCGACGAGCTCTATCTCGCGACCGACGGTGACCGCGAGGGCGAGGCCATCGCGTGGCACCTGTTGGAGGCGTTGAGCCCGAAGATCCCGTACAAGCGGATGGTGTTCCACGAGATCACCCAGCAGGCCATCCTCGCCGCCGCCGCGGACCCGCGCGACCTCGATATGAACCTCGTCGATGCGCAGGAGACCCGGCGCATCCTCGACCGCCTCTACGGCTACGAGGTCAGCCCCGTGCTGTGGAAGAAGGTGATGCCGCGGCTGTCGGCGGGACGCGTCCAGTCGGTGGCCACGCGCATCATCGTCGACCGCGAGCGCGAGCGCATGGCGTTCCGGTCGGCGTCGTATTGGGACATCGCGGCGCGCATCGACGCCGGTGCGGACGCCCAGCCCCGGCAGTTCTCGGCGCGTCTCGTCGCCGTCGACGGCGCGAAGGTGGCCACCGGACGCGACTTCGACTCCGTCGGCGTGCTCAAGCGCGCGTCGGGCGTCGTGGTCCTCGACGGCGCCCGGGCCGAGGCGCTCGCCACAGGCCTGCGTGGCCGCCCGATGACGGTGACGTCGGTCGAGGAGAAGCCGTACACCCGCCGGCCGTACGCGCCGTTCATGACGTCGACGCTGCAGCAGGAGGCCGGGCGCAAGCTGCGGTTCTCGACGGACCGCACCATGCAGGTGGCGCAGCGGCTGTACGAGAACGGCTACATCACCTACATGCGTACCGACTCCACGACGCTGTCGGAGACGGCGATCAATGCCGCGCGCAGCCAGGCGCGGCAGCTGTACGGACCCGACTTCGTGCACCCGACGCCGCGGCAGTACACGCGCAAGGTGAAGAACGCGCAGGAGGCACACGAGGCGATCCGACCCGCCGGCGACACCTTCCAGACCCCCGGCCAGTTGGCGTCGGTGCTCAACTCGGACGAGTTCCGGCTCTACGAGATGATCTGGCAGCGCACGGTCGCCTCCCAGATGGCCGACGCGAAGGGCACCACCCTGAGCCTGCGTATCGAGGGGACCTCCACGAGTGGGGAGTCCGCAGAATTCTCATCGTCGGGCCGCACCATCACGTTCCCCGGTTTCCTGTCCGCGTACGTCGAGACCGTGGACGAGACCTCATCGGGCGAGGCCGACGACGCCGAGTCGCGGCTCCCGCAGCTGAGGCAGGGCCAGACGGTCACGGCGGCAGAGCTCAGCGCGGACGACCACACCACCAGCCCGCCGGCCCGCTTCAACGAGGCTTCGCTGGTGAAGACCCTCGAGGAACTCGGCATCGGCCGACCCTCGACCTACGCGTCGATCATCAAGACCATCCAGGACCGCGGGTACGTGGTGAAGAAGGGCAACGCGCTTGTGCCCTCGTGGGTCGCCTTCGCAGCGACGGGACTGCTCGAGGGGCATTTCGGCACGCTCGTCGACTACAACTTCACCGCATCGATGGAGGACGATCTCGACCAGATCGCGTCCGGCGACGAGGGGCGCACCGAATGGCTGTCGCGCTTCTACTTCGGTGGCGAGGATCCGACGGGGCACGACGAGACCGCCGAGATGACGCATGGCACGGGCCTCAAGCAGCTCGTGAGCGTGAACCTCGAGGGCATCGACGCGCGGACCGTCAACTCGATCCCGCTGTACGACGACTCGGAGGGCCGCACCGTGTTCGTGCGAGTCGGCCGCTTCGGGCCGTACCTCGAGCGCACGGTGCTCGACGAGAGCGGTGCCGAGGTCAGCCAGCGCGCCAACATCAAGGAGTCGATGACTCCCGACGAGCTCACCGAGGAGGTCGCCGAGAAGCTGTTCGCGACCCCCCAGGACGGGCGGCTGCTGGGCGTCGACCCCGAGAGCGGCCACGAGATCGTCGTGAAGGACGGGCGGTTCGGCCCCTACGTCACCGAGGTGCTTCCCGAGCCGCCGCAGGACCTCGACGAGGGCGACGGTGACGGCGACGGTAAGCCGGCCAAGAAGGCCAAGAAGCCCGACGGACCCAAGCCCCGGACCGGTTCGCTGTTCAAGTCCATGGACATCGAGACCGTGACGCTCGAGGACGCGCTGAAGCTGCTGTCGCTGCCGCGCGTCGTGGGCGTCGACCCCGCGTCGGGCGAGGAGATCACCGCCCAGAACGGCCGGTACGGGCCGTACCTCAAGAAGGGGACCGACTCCCGGTCGCTCACCGACGAGGGCCAGCTGTTCACGGTGACGCTCGATGCGGCGCTGAAGCTCTACGCCGAGCCGAAGCGTCGTGGCCGGGGTGCGGCGACGCCCCCGCTGCGGGAGCTGGGCTCCGATCCGGTGTCGGGCAATCCGATGGTGATCAAGGACGGCCGGTTCGGACCGTATGTGACCGACGGCGAGACCAACGCGTCCCTGCGCAAGGGCGACGAGGTGGCGTCGATCACCGATGAACGCGCCTCCGAGCTGCTCGCCGATCGCCGGCTGCGTGAGCCGGCCAAGAAGGCGACCAAGAAGACGGCGGCCAAGAAGGCACCTGCGAAGAAGACGGCGGCCAAGTCGACCGCCGCGAAGTCGACAGCAGCGAAGTCGACCGGGGCGAAGAAGACCACCGCCGCCAAGAAGACCACCGCGGCCACGAAGACGACCGCTGCTAAGACGACGGCCAGGAAGGCGCCCGCGAAGAAGGCGCCGGCGAAGAAGGCGCCGGCGACGAAGCCTACGGCGCCGAGGACGGGGACGGCGGGAGCGGGGACCGCCACGATCGAGATCGAACCGCCGTTCTGATCCGACCGGGTTGGTCGGGCGACCCGGCGAAGTCACCGGCGGGCTACTCGAAGGTGACCGGCCGGGCCAGCTGGGTCAGCTCCCCGCGGCCGCGTAGTTCGATCCGTTCCCCGAGCGTCCAGAGGTCCTGCTCCGCGGGGGTGGCGGCCGCCACGGCGCGGGCGGCGGCAAGCAGGCACGACGGCTCCGTCTTCGCGATCTCGGTGATCCGGGCGGCCTCGTTGACCGGGTCGCCGATCACGGTGTACTCGAACCGCGCCTTGGCGCCGATGTGGCCGGCCACCACCGTCCCCGCGGACACGCCGATGCCGAAGCCGGTGCCGCCGAGGACCTCCCTCAGCTGCACGCGCATCTCCCGGGATGCGGCGAGCGCCGCGCCGGCGTAGTCGGGGTGCGCCAGCGGGGCACCGAAGATGGCCAGCGCCGCGTCGCCCTGGAACTTGTTGACGAACCCGCCGTGCAGGTCGACGAGGTCCACCACCACCTTGAAGAAGTCGTTCAGGAGGTCCACCACGGCCGCGGGCTCCTCGGTGACCGCGAGCCGCGTCGACCCGACCAGGTCCACGAACAGCACCGCGACCTCGCGGATCTCGCCGCCCAGGTGGGTGCCGTGTTCCAGTGCCTGCCGGGCCACGTCCTCGCCGACGTACCGGCCGAACATGTCCCGCATCCGCTGGCGTTCGGCCAGGTCGTGCACCATGTCGTTGAAGCCCGCCTGCAGCAGGCCCAGCTCACTCGAGTCGTAGATCTTCACCGACGCGGTGAAGTCACCGTCGCGCACCCGCCGCTGCGCGCGGAACAGCTCCTTGATCGGATCGCCGATCGCGGACGCCACCCGCACCGTCCCCAACAAGCCCGCCGCGAGGGCGGTCAGGGAGAGCAACAGCACCGGGTCGACGAGGGGCTTCGTCCGCATGTCGAGGATGCCGGTGTGCTGGATGATGATCACCATCACGATGCCCAGCAGCGGCATCGCGGTGCCCAGAACCCAGCTCAGCACGATGCGGGTGGCCACCGACAGTCCCTCCGAGCCCTGCGGCTCCTGCGCGAGCGCGGTGACGGTGATGGGCCGCAGCACCCGCTCGGTCTGCATGTAGCTCAGCGCGCATGTGGTGCCCGCCCCGAGTAGCACAGTGAGCGCGATCACCACAGAGATCCGGCGGGAGGTGTCGAAGTTGACGAACACGAACAGGCCGCCGCCCACGAACCACAGCGCGGCCTGCAGGAGCGACATCCGCAGCGGCAGCGCCAGCGCCCGCTTGGAGATCTCCGGGTCGTACGGGGCGCTGCGGCGGTGCCAGCGGATCACCGGTGTCGTCAGATATCCACCGACCGCGAATCCCACGACGGTCGCCAGCATCAGATACCCGATGAACAGCACCAGGTTGAGCCCGCCGATCGTCTGCAACTGCACCGATTCGTCCACCGGCAGCGCGAAGCGCAGGAAGCCGAACACGAACACGGCGCCCAACACGTTGGAACGCAGGATGTCGAGCGCGAACACCGGCCACGGGGTACGAGCCAGCCAGCGCGCCAGACGCAGGGCGCTGCTCAGTCGGCTGGGCGCGTTCGACACCCACCCAACTTAGCCTGCTGTGCCCGGGATGCCCGCTCGGTCCGTGCGCGTTCGTCTCGTTCGGTCTGTGCGTCTCCGTCGGGTGTCGCGGCGGATGGCTAGGGTGGTCGGGGTGAGCGGGGTCTTCGAGCGGCTGGTGGGGCAGGAGCCGGTGGTCGACGTGCTGCGTGCCGCCGCGGCAGCGGCCCGCGACGTCGCGGCGAGCTCGGGGACGGTGGCCGACCTGTCCGGCTCGGCGATGACGCACGCCTGGCTGTTCACGGGTCCGCCCGGCTCCGGCCGGTCCATCGCCGCGCGTGCGCTCGCCGCTGCGCTCCAGTGCGAGGACCCGGCGGAGCCGGGGTGCGGACGGTGCCGGGCCTGCACGACCGTGCTCGCGGGCACCCACGCCGATGTCCGAGCGATCGCGCCCGACGGCCTGTCGATCGCCGTCAAGCGGATGCGTGAGGTGGTCGCGGACGCCTCGCGCCGGCCGTCGGTGGGCAAGTGGCAGGTCGTGTTGATCGAGGACGCCGACAGGCTCACCGAGCAGGCCGGCAACGCGCTGCTGAAGATGGTCGAGGAGCCGCCGGATCAGACGATCGTCCTGCTGTGCGCCCCCACGGTCGATCCGGAGGACATCTCGGTCACCCTGAAGTCGCGGTGCCGGCACGTGCCGCTGGTCACACCGTCGGCGACGTCGATCGCCGAGGTACTCCAGCGGGACGGCATCGACGCAGAGCGTGCGGAGTGGGCGGCGGGGGTGAGCGGCGGTCACGTGGGCCGCGCGAAGCGCCTGGCCACCGACCCGCACGCGCAGGCACAGCGCAAGCAGGCCCTGAGCGTCGCCCGTGCGGCCATGTCCGACGGGGTGTACGGCACCGTCGAACAGCTGCTGCGCGACGCCGAGGCCGCCGCTAAGGAACTGAACGCGGGACTCAACGAGCGTGAGACAGAGGAACTGCGAACGGCGCTGGGTGCGGGCGGCACCGGCCGCGGTACCGCCGGGGCGATGCGCGGCTCGGCCGGTCAGCTCAAGGATCTCGAGAAGCGCCAGAAGGCCCGCGGCACGCGCGCCGTGCGCGACACGCTGGACCGGGCGCTGATCGATCTCGCCGCGCTGCTGCGCGACGCCCTGGTGCAGTCGACGGGGGCCGCGGTGACGCTCATGCACCCCGACGAGGCCGAGCAGACCCGCAAGCTGGCCGCGTACGCCACGCCCGAGGGGCTGCTGACCTGTGTCGAGGCGGTGCTCGAGTGCCGCGAGGCGATCGATCTCAACGTCAAGCCGGTGGTGGCGCTCGACGCCATGGCGGCGGGCGTGTCCACGGCCCTGCGGACGCAGCGACGGTGACGACCACCCGGTTTGGTGCAGCGGGCGACCGTCAGTAGACTGTGCACTCGGTTCGTTCCGCCCCGGCGGACAGAGCCACGCCGCCTTAGCTCAGTCGGTAGAGCGCTTCACTCGTAATGAAAAGGTCGCGAGTTCGATTCTCGCAGGCGGCTCCATTCTTGCAGGTCAGGCGGGCTATGATGCCCAGCCTGCTGTGTTTCTTCCAATTCGGGCGGCCACTTCTCGACCGAGGCCGGCTCGCGCACCGGCGTAGTCGAGCACTACGCACTCCATGTCGTCGCACGGCGCTGCCTGCGCACAGGCTTACCGACGGTGCATCGCCTGATCGAACGTCCAGACGCTCATTGGGGAGGCGCCCGATCGTCAGCGTCCGAACCACCGGTGAGTATCTGCACTTCCCGTAGGTGGCTGTGTCGCCGGTAAGCGACTGGCCGATCGCCACAGCGGTCCGGCAGATGGCGCGCGGGTTTTCGCAGGGGTGAGCACGCACGATGACCCGGTCGGGCACAGAAGAGGTCGTGGCTCGTTCGACTGGTGAGACGGGATGTTGCATGGTCGAGTTGTTCAAGCAGGTGGCTACAGCAGCGGCGACTGCGGCATTGGTGGGTGTCGGGGCGTTGGTTCCGGCCTCGCCCGCCGCCGCCGATGGCCGGACCGATTGTGAGATCGTGCGCGAATCGGTTCCGTCTGTGATGGCTACTGCGGCGGAGTTGCAGAAGGCCGCCCGAGTGAGGGGCTGGCGGTGGACCGATCCCGACATCCAGGACGCGAGGAACAAGATGCTCGCAACGTACCCGTTTTGGCTGTACGCGGATGAACTGGCCGGGCTGCCCGGGCGTTCTATCATCTGGGATCTGCCGAACGGGGATTGGGTCGGCGACGCCGATCACCTTGTCGCCGCAATGAATGCTCAGATGAGCACGATGCGCAATGCGAACGCCCGTGCCGATGTGCTGCCCGACGCTGCCGCGACCGTGGCCGCGGCCACTGCGCTGCAGCGCGACTGCGACGGCGTGAACTGACGTTGATGGCGAAGAGCCTCTGATCGCCCTCCGGGAGCGTGTGAGTCGCCACGATTCGTCTGGTGGCCCGGGCGGTGAAAAGATGCTCGGGTGCACACCAGACTCGCGGCGGTCGTCGTCGGTATCGCGTCCCTCGCCCTGCCACTGGCCGCATGCGGGTCCGGTGGAACCACCGCCCCCACGAGCTCCGTCGCAGCCCCCTCCGCCGTGTCGCCATCGCAGGCCGAGGATGCCGCATGTAACGGGATGTCGTGGCCCCATCCGGTGCCTCCCGTCGTCGGCATGATCCTTCGGCAGGCGGAGGATCGGCTCGGGTGCTTCGACTTCGCTCACGCCATCGGGCCGGACGACACCGACGAGCTGACGGGCACGCCGACCGGTGACTTCCGGATCACGTCGGTGACCCCGTCGGCAGGCACCGCGGTGTCCCGCACCGAACCGATCTCGGTCCACGTCACCCCGGTGGATCCCGCCGAGCCGGCCGCGCTCGAGCCGTGCTCGTGGCTCACGAGCGACCAGGCCGCGAAGGCCCTCGGTAGCGGCGGCGTCACCACCGCACCGGCCGGCGACGAGCGCGGATCGGTGTCCCCGAGCTGCGGGTACAAGGCTGGGAGCAGGCTGCTGACGGTGGTCCTCGATCTGCCGGGGGCGTACCCCGTCAGCGCCGCCTCCTCGTTCGCGCTGGAGCGGACCCCGGAGGGCGGCGCGCAGGTCACCTCGGTGTCGGGCGTGGGGTCGCAGGCCGCGTGCGTGGTCGACGCCCAGAGCACCACCTTGTTCGTGCTTCTGCCCCGCGAGCGCATCCTCAGCGTCGTCGGCTGGGACGGTGCTGGCTGCGACACCCTGACCGATGTAGCGCGCACCGCGGCGAGCCGGGTGGGCTGAATCCGGTCTCCTACGCCGGATCGATCTGCCACGACAGCAGCTCCAGCGCCACCCCGACGTGCACGACGTTGTCGGCCAGCGGCCGGGGGAGCAGCTCGTCGGCGCGTGCGAGCCGCCGCAGGACGGTGTTGCGGTGCGTGTACAGCCGCTCCGCGGTGCGCGACGTGTTGCACTGCTCGCGGACGTAGGCGAGCACGATCTCGCGCAGCTCCCGCTCGGCGTGCGCCAGCGCGCCGAGCGTGTCCGCGATGAACTCGGCGGCGTCCGAGGGCTTATCGCGCAGCAGGTCGACCAGTTGGATGTCCGCGAAGAACGCGAGTCGTCGGCCCGGGGACAGCGCCGCGAGCGTTCGCTGTGCGGCTGCGGCGTCGAGGTGGCTGCGGCGGAAGCCGTCGAGCCCCGTCGCCGTCCGGCCGATGGCGACACGCACGCCGGGGCAGCTCGCGATGGCCCGCTGCGCGTCGAGGCCCGACGGTGCCGGACCCGGCAACCACAGCCACAACGTCGCGGCGCTGGCGACCACGGTCAGCCGGCGCGCGGCGCCCGATGCATGCATCAACGCCTCTGCCGCCGCTTCGAGATCGCGGGGCGCGGTGCCCGGCGGAGCCCAGACGATCGCGGCCGTGTGTGCGCCGTCGAACCGGTACCCGAGGCGGCCCTCGGCGCGGGGGCGGTCCACGGGTGCCCCTTCGAGTACCAGGGTGACCGTCGCCCGCCGCTCCGCGGGTGTGCCGGAGGTCAGGTCGTCGCGTTCCGCCTCCATGCGCGCCGAGATCGCGGAGATGGTGTCGTCGATGAACGTCGCGATGGACCGCGACGATACGACGAGCAACTCGCGCAGCTCGGTGGGCTCGTCGCTGAGATCGAAGCAGATCGGCAGCCACAGCCGCCACACCGCTTCCTGCGATGTGCGGTAGGAGTCGAGGGCGTCCCGGTCCATGCCGCGCCGTACGAGGTCGCGGGCCGTGGCCAGCGCGGTCGGGCCGAGCACCGGCACCACCCGTTCGCCGGGGTGCTCGACGTTGGCCGACGCCCAGTGCAGCAGGTTGGCAGTGGTGGTCTGCCGGATCCCTTCGGCCAGTACCGGGTCCGCGGCGACGGTGCGCATCCGCTCGCCGCTCAGTGCCGCCTCGTGGATCGCGGCCAGCACCCCCGACTGTGGAGCCAGGGCCGTGCGCACCGCCTCGCGGAACAGCTCCGCCCCCCGATTGGAGAGTGTCGGCCAGCCGTCGTGGGCATTCTGCACCATGCGCACCATGATCGTGTTGCGATCCGTGCTCGCGCAAGTGGTGCCCCTCACGCGACACTCGAATCAGTACGCAGCGGGAACCCGCCGAAAACAGGAGTTGGTATGAGCAACACGGACACAGTCGTCGAGCATCTCGATGTCGCCATCATCGGTGCCGGGATATCCGGACTGGGCGCCGCGCGGTACCTGAGCGTCGAGCATCCCGACCGCACCTTCGCGATCCTCGAGGGCCGTGCCGCCTCCGGCGGGACCTGGGACCTGTTCCGCTACCCCGGAATCCGCTCGGACTCGGACCTGCACACGTTCGGGTACGAGTTCGCGCCGTGGCGTGACCGCCAGTCGATCGCGGATGCCGACCGCATCCTGGACTATCTCCGCAGCACCGCCTGCGACGCCGGCGTCGACACCGCGGTCCGCTACCACCACAGGGTGATGGCGGCACACTGGTCCAGCGCCGACGCGCGCTGGACCCTCGACATCGAGCGCACCGACACCGGGGAGCGCACTCGCCTGACCGCGAACTGGGTGTTCGGGGCCACCGGCTACTACCGCTACGACGAGGGCTTCACCCCGGAGTTCGCCGGTCGAGAGGACTTCCAGGGCACCATCGTCCACCCTCAGCACTGGCCCGAGGACCTGGACTACGCGGGCAAGCGCGTCATCGTGATCGGCAGCGGCGCCACTGCCGTCACCCTGGTACCGGCGATGGCGCGGACCGCTGCTCACGTGATCATGCTGCAGCGGACCCCGACATACATCATGCCGGTGCCCCGCGAGGACGTGATCGCCATCGCGCTGCGCCGATTCCTCGGCGAGGAGCGGGGCTACGCCCTCACCCGGCGGAAGAACATCGCGCAGCAGCGAGGGATCTGGCTGTTCTGCCAACGCTTCCCGAAGCTCGCGCGCCGGATCATCCGCAGCGTCAACGCGAAGCGGCTGCCTGAGGGCTTCCCCGTCGACGAGCACTTCAATCCGCCGTACAACCCGTGGGACCAGCGGCTGTGCGCGGTGCCCGACGGTGACCTCTTCAAGGCCATCCGGAACGGCTCCGCCTCCGTGGTCACGGACCGGATCGCGACGTTCACCGCGGCGGGGGTCCGGCTCGAGTCCGGTCGCGAGCTCGAGGCCGACATCATCGTCACCGCAACGGGTCTCAACCTGCAGATCCTGGGTGGGATGTCGCTGACCGTCGACGGCGAGCCGGTGACGTTGTCCGACACCGTCGTCCACCGCGGCACCATGTTCAGTGGAGTGCCCAACCTGGCCATCGCGATCGGGTACACCAACTCGTCGTGGACGCTCAAGGTGGGACTGCTGTGCGAGTACTTCTGTAAGTTGCTGCGGCACATGGACGAGACGGGGGTCGACACAGCGTGGGCCGAGGCCGACCCGGGCATGGAGACGCGGCCGCTGCTGGACTTCGGCGCGGGCTACGTGCAGCGGTCGCTCGACCGGCTGCCCAAGCAGGGCACGGCTGCGCCGTGGCTCATGTCCAAGGGCTACCAGGAGGACTGCAGGCTGCTTCGCGATGGTGAGGTGGCCGACCGGCACCTGCACTTCGCCGCGTCGGCCGCCCTGAAGCAGCGGGAGCTGGTGTGAGCGCGGGCTGTTTCCGCGGCAAGGTCGCCGCGGTGACCGGTGCGGGCTCGGGGATCGGCCGCGCGCTCGCGGTGGGCCTCAGCACCCGCGGCGCCCGGGTGGCCGTGGCGGACATCGACGAGGTGGCCGCGGCGCACACCGCGTCGCTGTGCGTCGGCGAGGCGGAGCCGTACCTCGTGGACGTGGGGGATCGCGCGGCGGTCGGCGCGTTCGCGGCGGATGTCGCGGCGCGGTTCGGCGGCGTCCACCAGATATACAACAACGCCGGAATCGCGTTCAACTCCAGCGTTCTCGACCACGAGTGGGCCGACTACGAGCGTGTTCTCCGGGTGAACCTCGCCGGTGTGATCCACGGGACCCAGGCGTTCCTGCCGTACCTGATCGACTCCGGCGACGGGCACGTCGTCAACATCTCCAGCCTCAACGGCTTCACCCCACAGCCCGGCCTGTCGGCGTACTGCACGACCAAGTACGGGGTCCGCGGGTTCACGGAGGTGCTGCGCTCCGAGATGCTGCTCGACCGACATCCGGTGCGCGTCACCGTCGTCCACCCCGGCGGTGTGGCCACGTCGATCGCCGACAGCGCCGCCGCGTTGGCGCGATCGACCGGCCGTACGCTCACCACCGCACAGGAGGCGCGCAACCGTACCTACACCGAGAAGCTGCTGAAGATGCCGCCGGACAAGGCGGCCCGGATCATCCTGGACGGTGTCGCCCGCGGCCGGCCGAGGGTCCGCGTCGGCTCGGACGCCGTCGCCATGGACGTTATCGCACGGCTGGTACCGAGCCGGATCGCCGAGGTCACGGTGGCGCTCGAGCGCCGCATCCTCGCCGCGGAGCGGGTCTGATCAGCGGTTGACAGTGACCGCTGTGCGCCCCACGACGCGGCCTGTCGGCGCCGTGGTGCTACCGCGGGGCGAGCTCGATCCGGTGTGTGCGGTCCCACGGGATGTCGGGGGTCAGGGAGCCGAAGCTGTACAGGACCTCTGTGTCGGTGCTGCCGTCGGCGGCAGGCCGCCCCACCGGCACGAATCGCAGCCCGTCGAGCCGCCCGGCCGCGAGCTCCTGGCCGCTGCGACTGTAGATCCGCGCCTCGCGGCGGGTGATCGCGTCGTAGTCCTCGTGGTAGGCGTCGTACAGCTCCTGACCGGTGAAAGTGTCGACCCGGGTCCCGGGCTCGGCATCCTCTGCGAGATCGACGGTGCTGTCCATGTAGGTGTTCATCCCTCCATAGTTCACCGGGTTACCGGTCGGTAGCCACTGTTTCCGCGAGGTCGGAACGAACTTCGCAACTCTGTCGCATCCGCGTGTTGGTATCGGGTCTCGATGTCGCCTGGCCTGGGGATATGTGAAAGCTCGCTCGGGGCGGATAGGCGATCGCCTCCGGTCGGCGCGTCCCCCGGGACGCGGTGGCGGCTCAGGCCCGCAAGCCCCGGCGCAGCAGGGCCCATGCCTGCTCGGCGAGGGCTGGGCGGTCCTGCCGCGGGGCGGTGGGCAGGACTGAGGCGACCATCCCGAGCGCCAGAATCATCTCCGTGATGGTGACGTCCGGACGGATCAGACCGGCGTCGGCCGCGGCCCGCACCTTCGGGGCCAGCAACCCCGCGACCCGCGCCGTCATCGCCTCGACCCGCGGGTCCGGCGGGCTCGGCACCATCAGGGTCGGGATCAGGGCGGCGAGTTGTTCGGACATCACGGTCAGCAGTTCGTCGAGGGTCACTTCCGGGCGGGCCGCCAGCACCTCCAGGCCGCTCACGTTCTCCTCGAACACGGCCAGCGCGAGCGACTCGCGGTCCGGAAAGTGCCGGTAGAGGCTGCCCTGGCCGACGCCGGCGGCTCGTGCGATCCCGTTGAGGGGCGCCCCGTAGCCCTCGGTGGAGAACGCGATCCGGGCTGCGGCGATCAGCGCGGCGCGGTTCTCGGCGGCGGCTCGGGGACCGCGATTCGGGCGTCGCGCGGGTGTCATCGGCATAGCTTAGCGATTGGATATGACCACTTCGCGGCAGCGGCTAGCGGCCACGGACGACCGTGATCGTTCCGGTCAGCGCCGGCCAGGGCGGGCGCCGGACGACCGCGAGCGTACCGAGCAAGGCGGCCACGAATCCCGTTGCGGCGCCGATCAATGCGATCCGCTCGACGTCCATCGCCGGCGTCCAGGTCACGGCACCGTCGTGGATCGTGTACAGCCCGAGTGCCGACGTGGTGTCCTCGCCGTGGCCACTGTCGGCGCGAGCGCGCGACACGGTGATCACGGTCGTGCCGTCGGGCGTGACATGCGGCTCGCCGAAGGTGACCGTCGAGTGCCACGGTGCGGACAGTGCGAGATCGAGTGGTCGCATGTCCCCATCATGCGCGCTCGGCCGGATCCGCGGGGCCCGCCCGCCGACATGCCTCGCGATCGGCCGACCGGGGTCAGGCGCCGGCGAGGCGCGCGACCACCGGGCGCAGCGCGTCGACGCTGTGCCCACCGAGCACGATCAGCGAGAAGCCGTACTGCGCACGACGCCGGATGAGGGTCGAGCAGATCTGGTCGACGGACCTGTTCACCAGTGCGGGGGAGTCGTTGGCTGCGAGCGCATCGAGGTCGGCGCCGATGAATCGCCGCACGCAGGCGGGGGCCACGCCGTTGACGACGAAGACCGAGGTGGCCAGCTCGGCGCGGTCGCTAGCGGTGCCGTCAGGGCGGCGAGTCGGTCGGGGGTCGCCGTCGGCGGCACGGCCACGGCGATGGTGTCGGCTCGCGCGCCGGCCACGGCCAGCGCCTCGGGCCCGCCGGCCGCGACGAGTGTCGGTGTGTGCGGCCCGTCCCCGTCCTCGTCGGCGAGCGCGTCCAGGGTCTCGACGAGTCGCGCGAGACGCTGCGCCCCGGTGCCGTAGGGGACGCCGAGCGCCTCGGCGTCCGCGACGACGTCGGGCTGGCCCGTACCGATGCCGAAGCGGAACGGCCGCCGCTCATGGTCGCCAGCGAATGTGCCTGCCACGCTGCGTGCTTCGGGGAGTATAGCGGCGAGGCGACTACGTAGTTGGCGACCTCGAGCGTGGTGGTGGCGCCGACGGCCAGCGGGCGTAGGCGGCCCAGTCGCCCAGATCCGGCGTGGGGACGGCGGTGACTGCGAAGCGGAACGGTCTCGTGATACCGCCACACCTACCCCGTGCCGCGCGGCGTGCGGCGGACGCGGAGGTAGGCGAAGCGAATCAGCGTGGCCGCAATAGTTCCGCGCGGGGGCGGGAACCGCGACAGTTACGCCGAACTGCGGACCGGCCCCTGGAGCGGCCGGGACGCGCTGCGTGGGCCGTAGGAACAGCCCGGCCGGAGGAAGAACTATGACCAGAGGGACGACGATGACATGGGTACGGACGTGATCGAGGTCGAGCGCCTGACCAAGGTGTTCGGTACCGGGCCGGCTGCCACGACGGTGTTGCGCGACGTCACCTTCCGCGTGGCCCCCGGCGAGATCTTCGCCGTGGTAGGCCCCAGCGGTGCAGGCAAGTCGACTCTCGCACACTGTCTCAACCTGTTGGAACGGCCCACCAGTGGGCGGGTCGCGATCGGCGGACAGGAGTTGGCGGGGCTGCGAGCGGGCGAGCTACGGGCGGCCCGGCGGCGGATCGGCACGGTGTTCCAGTCGTCGTCGCTGCTGTTGCGGCGCACGGCGGCCCAGAACGTCGCGTTGCCGCTGAAGTACCTGGGCGTCACGCGGACCGAGTCGCGCGCGCGTGTCGCCGAGCTGCTCGATCGAGTGGGCTTGGCGGACAAGGCCGATCACTACCCATACCAGCTGTCCGGTGGGCAGCGGCAGCGCGTGGGCATCGCTCGTGCGCTTGCGTTGCGGCCCAAGGTACTGCTGTCCGACGAGGCCACGTCCGGCCTCGACCCCGACTCCACCGCGCAGTACCTCGACCTGCTGCGGAACGTGCGGGACGAGTTGGGGCTCGCCGTCGTCCTCATCACCCATGAGATGGACACCATCGTCCGGGTCGCCGACAGCGCCGCCCGACTCGACCACGGCGTATTCGCAGAGCAGGGCCGGCTGGTCGACCTGCTCGCCGATCCCGACTCGGAACTCGGTGGGGCGCTGCGGGCCTCGGGGCCGGCCGCAGTGCCGAGCCCGGGATCGGTGGCGGTACGGCTGACGTACCGGGGCACGACGGTGCCGGCCGACTGGCTCGGTCGCGTCGTCCTCGAGACGGGCGTACCCGTCTCGCTGCTGTCGGCGTCGGTGCAGGCCGTGGCCGGGGTGTCGGTGGGCACGGTCACCGTCGGGGTGAGTGACGGTGACGCCGCGCGTGTCACGGCCGCCGCGCGCCGCCTCGGCCTACAGCCCGACGATGCCGGAACCCGAGAGGCGGTGCCCGCGTGATGTTCCCGTACCCGGCGGCGGTAGGTCCGCTGCCGATGTCGTATACCGTCCCCGTCGACCAGATCCCGGGGCTGTTGATCCCGGCGTTCCGGGACACCGTGATCATGGTCGGCGTGGTCATGGCGATCGTGCTCGTGATCGGGGTGCCGCTGGGCGCACTGGTGCACAACGTCGCACCGGGTGGGCTGATCGAGAACAGTGTGGTGCATCAGCCCCTCTCGTGGGTGATCAGCATCGGGCGTTCCCTGCCGTTCCTGGTGTTGATGACGTCGATCATCCCGTTCACCCGGCTGCTCACCGGTACGAACATCGGCATCCCGGCGGCCGTGGTGCCGATGTCGATCGCGGGGATCGCGTTCTTCGCCCGCATCGTCGAGAACTCGCTGCGCGCGCTGCCCGCCGAGGTGGACACCGTCGCACGGGCGTCGGGCGGGTCGACGACCCAGATCATCTGGGGTGCACAGATACCCGAGGCGCTGCCGAACATCGTCGGTGGACTCACCATCAACACCATCGCGATGATCGAGTACTCCACCATCGCCGGCACGATCGGCGCCGGTGGGCTCGGGTACGTGGCCGTCACATACGGCTACGAGCGATTCGATCACGGCGTCATGATCGGCACGATCATCACCCTCGTGGTCACCGTGACCGCGATCCAACTGGCCGGGGATGCGCTCGTGCGTCATCTCACACCCGGACAGACCGTTCTCCGAAAGGAATTCGCATGACCGACACCGACTCCACCTCCCCCTCGGCCCCGGCCGGCGGTACCGACTCGTCGCCGCCCGCCGCCGACGATCACGGTTTCACCACCCATCGCCGTCGCCGCGGTCCTCTCATCGCCGCGATCGTCGCGCTGGTGGTGGTCATCGTCGCCGCCTTCGTCGGCTGGCGGGTATGGGGCGGCTCGGATGCCAAGACCGCCAACGAGACCGCCGGTGCCACGCTGCTGGTCGCGGATACCGAGGGCAACGCCGCCGAGCAGGCACTGATCGACTTCGTCGCGAAGAACGTCGCGCCCAAGCACGGGATCAAGGTGGCGTTCAAGGGTCTCGCCGACTCCACCACCATCAACCGCGCGGTGAGCGACGGCGAGGTGGCCGCCACGATCTATCAGCACAAGCTGTGGTTGTCGCAGGTGCTGCAGGCCAACCCGGACTTCCACGAGGAGGCCGCGACGCCGGTGTTCCGGTGGGGATTCGGGCTGTGGTCGGCGAAGTACACCGACCCCCGCCAACTTCCGGACGGCGCGAAGGTCTCGCTGTACAGCGACCCCGCCAACGAGGCGCAGGGCCTGTGGATCCTCGAGCGTGCCGGACTGATCACGCTCAAGCCGGGCGTGAACAAGTGGCAGGCGACCCTCGGAGACATCGCGAGTAACCCGAAGCACCTGCAGTTCCCGCTGCTCGACTTCGCCGCGCAGACCCGCGCCCTGCCCGATCTCGCCGCCGCGGTCGGCTACACCGAGTACTACCTCGCTGCCGGTACCGACATCAAGCAACAGATCTTCGCGCCGCCGGCGCCCGACGAGTTCGCCGGTCAGCTCACCATCGGCACGAAGTGGAAGGACACCGACAACATCCGACGATTGGTCGCGACGTTCAAAGATCCTGCGGTACAGCAGTATCTGCGCACCGACCCGCAGGTGAAGAACATCCTCCTGCCGATCTGATCAGGCGTACTCGCCGCGCGGGCCGACCTCACGCAGCGCACCCAGTAGGGCGCGCAGCGGATCGGGGGCGGCCCGCTCGGCGGGGAGTACCGCAGAGGCGGTCACGGTGAGCCGTGACCGGGCCTCGTGCAGCAGGAGGATCTCCGGCGAGGGCGGCGCCGTGCTCGCGTACAGCATCGTCCACGCGGTGGGATCGGCGACGATCTCGAGCAGTGACGACTTCTCCGGCGGCACAGGCGGGCCCAGCCGCGCCGCGAGTCCCACCGCCGCGAAGGCGTCGCCGACCACCTTGTGGATCAAGACCTGCTCGCCCCGCGACGGAAGCAACAGCGGGTAGTCCGCGAGTTCCGGAAATCGACTTCGGTGTCCGGGAACTCGCGGCGCGGGCACGACGAGTTCGCCGAGTCGTCGTTCGCGCTCAAGACGGTCGACGATGCTCTGGCGCTGCGCGATCACATCCTGCCCTCGTTCGAACTCGCCCATACCGTGACCGACCCAGCGGGACTCTCCGAGCTCCTCACCTTCGTGGTGGTGGGCGCGGGAGCCACCGGAGTGGAGTTGGCGGGTCAGATCCGCGAACTCGCGAGCCGCTACTTCGGGCGGGGGTCGAGCCACGTCGCGGCGCACTCGGTCCGGGTCGTCCTCGTCGACGGCGCCCCGGACGTGTTACCCGTGTACGGCGGCAAGCTGTCGGCCTACACACGGAAGACGTTGGTGGACGCCGGAGTCGATGTCCGCACCGGTGCGGTGGTGACGGCGGTGGACGATCGTGGCGTCACGCTGACGGAGGGCGATGCGGTGGCTCGCATCCCCGCCCGCACGGTGGTGTGGTCGGCGGGCGTGGAGGCGTCGCCGTTCGCGACCACGCTCGCGCTCGCGACGGGCTGCGAGCAGGACCGCGCCGGTCGCCTGTCGGTGAAC
The DNA here is from genome assembly GCF_039541155.1 of Tsukamurella soli. Classification (NCBI taxonomy): domain Bacteria; kingdom Bacillati; phylum Actinomycetota; class Actinomycetes; order Mycobacteriales; family Tsukamurellaceae; genus Tsukamurella; species Tsukamurella soli. Next base: position 39,921 of record NZ_BAABFR010000016.1, on the reverse strand, counting down.
GACGACCTCACGGTGGGCGGGCACGCCGACGTGTTCGCGATCGGCGACATGACCAGCCTGCACAAGCTGCCCGGACAGTCCCCGGTCGCGATGCAGCAGGGGCGCCACGTCGCGAAGATGATCGCCGGGAAGACGCCGTCCGGGACGCCGTTCCGCTACCGGGACAAGGGATCCATGGCTACGATCGACCGCTTCCACGCCGTCGTCGCGGTCGGTCCGGTGCGGCTGACGGGCTTCGTCGCCTGGGTCATGTGGCTGGCCGTGCACCTGATGTACCTGGTCGGCTTCCGGAACAGGTATGTCGCCGTGCTCTCCTGGCTGGGTTCGTTCGTCGGCAGCAGTCGTCCGCACTTCCACATCACGGTGCCCGAGCGGTCCGCCGCACAGCCGGTCCACCGCGAGCAGGTAGAGCAGGCCGTCTCCGTCTGAGCGCCGGCTGCGTCGTCACCGAGCCGGCGCGTCCGCCCCGAGGAGTCGGACGAGGATCGCGCCGGCATCGTCGAGCGGACGGGTCGACCGGGTCGCGCGGCTGATCGCGATCGCCCCTTCGAGTGTGCTCACGGCGACGCCCGCGAGCGCAGCAGCGTCCGCGGCGGGCGGGCCCGGTGGCTTGGAGCCGAGGGCTGCGGCGATCGATGCGGTCCAGCCCGCGAACGCGTCGGCTGCCGCAGCCAGGATCTCGGGCTCCCCCGGACCTGCCTGGGCCGCGGCGAGCACCGGGCATCCTCGCTGGAAGTCGCTGCCCACCAGCGTCTCCCGCCAGTAGTCCACCATCCCCGTCAACGCGTCGGCGGGTGCGCGCGTCGCGAGGAGATCGTCGAGCATCGCTCCCAGCCAGCGGCCCGCGACCCGCGTCGCCTCGGTCATCAGCTGGGACTTTCCGTCGGGGAAGTGTTGGTACACCGAGCCCCGGGCGGTGCCGCTGAGGTCGAGCAGATCGGTGAGAGCCGTGCCGTGCACGCCGCGCTCGCACATCAGCTCCATCGCAGCCGTCAACAGCCGCTGGCGGGGTCCGTCCGGCACGCGCGGTTCCTCCTCGATCTCTCTAGACCGAGCAGTCTATGCCGGGTACGCTCCGGGTACACATAGACCGATCGGTCTATGTCGATTCGCGAGGAGAGTACAGATGGGCGATACGACACGACCGAGCGACGAGCCGGCTCCGGACGCCGGGACGGTGACCGGCGCCGGGCTGCCGGCCCTCGACACCGTCACCCTCGAGCGTGACGGCCACGTCCTGCTGATCGGCCTCGACCGACCAGCGAAGCGGAACGCTTTCGATCGGCAGATGCTCGCGGACCTGTCCCGGGCCTACGCGCTGCTCGAGGACGACGAGAACCTCTGGTGCGGAGTGTTGTTCGGGCACGGCGACCATTTCACGGGCGGTCTGGACCTGGTGGACGTCGGCCCGGCCATCGCCTCGGGAGCATCGCCGTTCCCCGCGGACGGTCGCGACCCGTGGCGGCTGGACGGCAGGTGGACGACGCCCGTCGTCGCGGCGGTGCAGGGCTGGGTCATGACGCTCGGGATCGAGCTGCTGCTGGCGGCCGACGTGCGAGTCGCGGCGGTGGGCACCCGATTCAGCCAGCTCGAGGTGCGACGCGGGATCTACCCGTTCGGCGGGGCGACGCTCAGGTTCCCGCGCGAGACCGGGTGGGGCAACGCCATGCGGTGGATGCTCACCGGCGACGAGTTCGACGCCGCCGAGGCGCACCGGATCGGACTGATCCAAGAGGTCACGGACGCGAGCCCGGTACTCCGCGCGCGCGAGATCGCCCACACCATAGCGGATCTCGCCGCTCCCCTCGGGGTGCGGGCCGTGCTCGAGAGTGCGCACCGCGCCCGGGTCGACGGCGACGAGGCAGCGGCGGAACGCCTCGCTCCCGAGGTTGCGCGCCTGTTCGGCACGGCCGACGGTGCCGAGGGGATGCGGTCGTTCGTGGAGCGCCGCCCCGCCGCGTTCACCGGGAGCTGAGCAGGCCGCCGCTGCGGCCGGTCTCGAATCACCCTGCGTCGAACTCCCACCCCGGACTTGTCGATGAGCCACCATGGAGCCCATGGGAACCGGCATCGCTGACGCATGGGTGGAGGAGGCCGCGCGCGTCGCGGTGAGCGGCGACGGGGACGCCGCAGAGGTGGCAGCGATCAGCGACTTCGTGGCCCGGTTGCCGCAGGTGCAGCGGGCGGCGCACGGGCCGTCGTTCCGTGCGCTGTTCCGCGACGACGCGGTGTGGACCACGGCACACGGGCGGCGACTGATCGGTCGCGCGGCGATCGACGTGTTCGCGTCCGCCGTGCTGCGCCGCTCGATGGCGGAGACCACCGGGCACTACGCGATCGAGCGGATCGTGTTCGTGCGGCCCGATGTCGCGCTGGTGGCGGTGCGGGTGCGCCCGCACACGCTCGAGGGCACACGCATCTCGCACGTACCGGACACCGCGCCGCTGTACGTCCTGGCCAAGGACGACGGTGCCTGGCGGATCGCCGCCGCGCAGTCGACCGCGGTCGTGGGCTGATCCAGCGGTCAGCGGGCCAGGGCGCGCGCCAGCTCCGCCAGGGACTGCAGCTGCGCGGCCGGCAGGGCCCGTAGTGCATCCGGCGCGGGATCGTCGATCGCGTTCGCGTCGCCGAGGATCGCCCGGCCGGCGTCGGTGATGGTGACGACCTTGCATCGCCGATCGTGCGCGGCCACCGAGCGGCTGACGCAGCCGCGGTCCTCGAGTTCGTTGACGGCCACCGTCGTGGCCGGGGCGTCCATGTCCGCGACGGCGGCGAGGTCCTTGAGGCTCATCGGCCCGAGGCGGTTCAGGCGTTTGAGTACCCGGATCCGGCTGAACGGCAGGCCCGTTCGTTCCGAGACCGCGCGTCGCCAGTCGGTGCGGCTGTCGATCACGGCCTGCACCAACAGGTTCCATACTTCGTCGGGGTCGGGGCTGTCAGCGTACACCGGAGGATACCTTCTGCTCGAGCAGCGGAGCGATCCGCTGGCGCGACCGCTCGGCCGCAGCGGTATTGGACAACACCGCGAGCACGGCGACGACCACCGCGAAGCCGGCCACCGTCCACCATAGGCCGGCACCTGCGAGTCGGCCACAGAGGGCGACGCCCAGGCTGATGCCGATCTGCCGGCTCGTGGTGGCCATCGCGGCGGCCGCGCCCGCACGGTCGAGCGGCATGCCGCTCACCGCGGAGTTGGTGATCGGCGCGTTCACGAGGCCGAAGCCGATGCCGAAGGCGGCGAATGCGATTCCCAACTCGACGAGTGACGTGTCGGCGCGCACGGTGCTGAATATCGCAGCGGCCACCGTCATCAACACGCCTGCGCCGAGTAGTGACGGCCGGGTGCCGTATCGGGCCACCAGCCGGCCCGATACAGGGGACGTGACCAGGACGCACAGGGCCATCGGGAGGAACATCAGGCCCGTCTCGACGGCGGAGAAGCGGCGCGTGTTCTGTAGGTAGATCGACATGGTGAACAGGAACGCACCGAATCCCGCGAACGCGCACACCGCCGACAGCGTGGCCGCCGAGAACGGGACGCTGCGGAAGAAACGCAGGTCGATGAACGGCGACGCGTGCCGGCTCTCGTGGAACACGAAGGCCGCCAGGGTGATCGCGGTGAGCGCGAACATCAGCGGCTGGCGTTCGATCAGCCCGAACACCGCCGTGAACATGATGGCCATCGCCAGCAGCTGCCCGATGGGGTCTATGCCGCGGGCGCGCGACGCCTTCGACTCGGGCACCACGATGAACGTGAGGGTCAGTGCGACGGCGCAGATCGGGAGGTTGATCCAGAACACGGACTGCCAGCCCAGCGCGTCGATCAGGATGCCGCCCACCAGCGGGCCCAGCGCCGTCGAGATGCCCACCACTGCGCCCCACACCCCGATCGCGCGGGCACGTTCGGAGCGGTCGGTGAAGACCGCCGTGATGATCGACATGGCCACCGGGTTGAGCATCGAGCCGCCCACCGCCTGCAGCGCACGCGCTGCGATCAGGACGCCGACCGACGGCGCCAGGCTACACAGCAGTGAGCCGACGGCGAACGTCACGAGGCCGATGCGGAAGACGCGGCGCCGGCCGAATCGGTCGGCGCTGGCGCCCGCGAGGACGAGGAGGCTGGCCAGGGTCAGGGTGTAGATGTCCACGACCCACTGCAGATGGGACACGGGTGCATGCAGCTGGGTGTGGATCGCGGGCAGGGCCACGTTGACGATCGTGGTGTCCATCGACGAGATCAGCAGGCTGAGGCTGCACGTCACGAGGATGAGACGCTTCTGGCGCGCGCTGAGTCGGTCGATGGTTGTATGCACACAACGATTGTAAGCGTACAAATATTTAGGCGGCAAGCCGTCAGGACTTGGGCAGCACGGGCAGTGGTGGAAGCGCCCTCTCGTACAGCCAGGACTGCCACAGATCACGCAGCGGCCGAGGGCTGTACTTCGCGGCGAGGCTGATGAGGTTGTCGGTGCTCACCGACGCGTGCCAGTACTGCCCGGTCCAGTCGTGCAGCAGCGCGAAGAAGTTCTCGTCGCCGATCTCGGCGCGCAGCGCGTGCAGGGTGAGCGCGCCCCGCTTGTACACCCGGTCGTCGAACATCGTCGCCGCTCCCGGGTCGCCGAGCACGATGTTCTGCGGTGACGCCGCGAGCTTGCGGTAGTACCGAGCGGCCATCTGCTGCGTCGTGGCGGTGCCGCACTCCTGCGCCCACAGCCACTCGCTGTAGCAGGCGAAGCCCTCGTGCAACCAGATGTCCTTCCAGCGTGTCAGCGTCAGCGAGTTACCGAACCACTGATGGGCCAGCTCATGCGCCACCAGCCGCTCCGAGTCGCGCGTCCCGTCACAGTGATTCGCACCGAAGATCGAGACCCCCTGCGCCTCGATCGGGATCTCCAGCGTGTCGTCGGTGATCACCACCGTGTACTCGGGGAAGGGATACGGGCCGAACCAGCGGATGAACGCCCGCATGATCCGCTCCTGCCGCCCGAAGCTGCGCTCGAAGTCGCCGAACAGCCGCGCAGGCAGGGCGGCGCGGATGGGTACCGGCTTCTCGGACACCTTCAGATACTCGTACTGGCCGATCTGCAGCGTCGCGAGATACGTCGCCATGGGCGCAGCCTGCTCGTACACCCAGGTGGTGTTGCCGGCCGACGCCCGGCGGCCGACCAGTACGCCGTTCGACACCACCCGGTAGGGGGAGTCCGTGGTGACCGCGATCCGGTACGACGCCTTCGAGGCGGGGTGGTCGTCGCACGGGAACCAGCTCGCCGCGCCGTTGGGCTGTGAGGCGACCAGGACGCCGTCGTCCAGCTCCTCCCAGCCGACCTCGCCCCACGGCCCGCGGATCGGCTTGGGTGTGCCGGAGTAGCGCACCGTGACCGTCATCGCGGCGCCCGCGGGCAGCTCGGAGCCGAGTGTGATCTCGAGTTTGCCCGAGCGCTGGGTGAACCGCGCCGCCCGCGTGCCGTTGACCGATACCTTCGTGGCGTCGAGCGTGTCGGCGAGGTCGAGACTGAAACGCTTGAGCGGCTCGAGCGTGGCGGCGATGATGTCGGCCCGGCCGGAGAGCCGGTTGCTGGCCACCTTGTAGTCGACCTCGAGCTCATAGCGGGAGACGCGGTAGCCCAGGTTGCCGTTGCGCGGCAGGTAGGAGTCGATGCCCCGGACGACGCCTTGGGCGCCCTGAGTAGCGGTGACCGGTCGGCCCGCCCGGGGGGTCTTGGCCGGTTTGCGCCCCACGAAGGCACCTGTCCTCTCGTCGATCCGGTTTGCTCTGCGTCCTCGGCTCCGCAACTCTACTGGCGTGCCCGGCGGGCCGTCCGTCGCCGTCGTTCAGTCCCTGCTGCGCTTCTTGTCCGACTCGGTCCACGGCGAGATCGGGTTTCCCTGCCACCGGGTGTTGGCCGGCACGTTGTCGCCGCGCATCACCAGCGACGCGGGCCCGACGGTGGCACCGTCGCCGACGGACGAGGCCGGCAGCGCCACGCAGTGCGGCCCCAGCGTGGCACCCGTGCCGAGGACCACGGTGTCCATCGCCATGATCCGGTCGTGGAACAGGTGGGTCTGCACGACGCAGCCGCGGGAGACCGTCGCCGCGTCGCCGAGCGTCACCAGGTCGGCCTCCGGGAGCCAGTAGGTCTCGCACCACACGCCGCGCCCGATCTTCGCGCCCAGCATCCGCAGCCAGAGATTGAGTATCGGGGTGCCGGTCGCGGCGTGCGCGAACCACGGCGCCGCGACACACTCGACGAACGCGTCCGACAGCTCGTTGCGCCACACGAAGCTCGACCACAGCGGGTGTTCCTCGCGGCCGATCCGGCCCACCATCAGCCACTTCGCCGCTGCCGCGATGCAGCACGCGCAGGCGCCCGCCACCAGCAGCGTCACGCCGGACAGCAGCGCGGCCGCCCACCACGCGACGTCGATCGTGAAGTACTCCAGCGCCACCAGCACGGCCAGGCCCAGCCCGAAGCTCACGAACACCGCCAGCAGCCGGGCCGTCTCGACCACCGAGCGGGCGATCCGCAGCCCGGTGGACGGGTGATACGTCAGGGTCGAGTCGGTGCTACCGGCGGTGCGGCGCAGCCGGACCGGCGGGCTGCCCAGCCAGCTGGTGCCGCTCTTGGCCTTCGACGGCGTCGCGGACAGCACCGCGACCAGGCTGTCCTTGGGCACGCGGCGGCCCGGCCCCGTCATCCCCGAGTTGCCCAGGAACGCACGCTTGCCGATCTTCGCCTCGTCGATCCGCATCCAGCCGCCGCCCAGCTCGTAGCTGGCCACCATCGTGTCGTCGGCCAGGAACGAGCCCTCGCCGATCGAGGTGAACTTCGGGATCACCATCGCCGTCGAGATCTCGGCGTCCTTGCCCACCGCCGCACCGAGCAGGCGGAACCACACCGGCGTGAGCAGCGACGCGTACAGGGGGAACAGGAACGTGCGCGCGGCGTCCATCAGCCGCTCCGTGGCCCAGACCTGCCAGCCGATGCGACTGCGCACGGCGTGATAGCCGGGCTTCAGCCCCAGCGACAGCAGCCGGACGGCGACCAACGTGAGCCCGGCGTACCCGACCAGTGCCGCGATTGCGGCGACGGGCAGGGCGGGAACGGCCTGCTGCGCTGCCTGTTTCAGGCTGTCGGCATGGTGGACCGCCCAACCGATCAGCGCCAGCCCGGCGGCGATCGACACCATCGGCAGTGCGGCGAGCAGGATCGAGGTCACGCCGTACACCGGTACCCACAGCGAGCGACGGGGTGGACGGTGCTCGGGCCAGGGGTGCTCTGCCTTGCCGATCTTCTCGGCGGGGGAACCGGCCCAGTGCTGCTTGGCCTTGACCTTGCCGAAGACCGCGGATCCCGGGCCGATCTCGGCGAGCCGGCCGATCTTGGCGCCGGGCAGCAGGGTCGATCGGGCGCCGATCGACGCACCGTCGCCGATCCGGATCTCGCCGATGTGCAGCTCGTCGCCGTCCAGGTAGTGGCCCGCGAGGTCCACCTCGGGCTCGACGGAGCAGCCGTCGCCGAGTTCGAGCATGCCGGTGACCGGGGGCAGCGTGTGTAGGTCCACGCCGCGGCCGACGGACGCACCGAGCGCACGGGCGTAGTAGATCATCCACGGCGCGCCGGACAGCGACGCGGCGCCGGACGCCTCGGTGAACCGCTCGGCGATCCACAGCCGCAGGTGCTCGGGGCCACCACGGCGGTAGACGCCGGGCTCGAGCCCGGACAGCAGCAGCCGGCAGGCGATCACCGACATCGTCATCCGCCCGATCGGGGTGATGAACACGACGAACATGGCCAGCACCACCCACCAATTCAGGGTGGGCACCCACGCCGGATGCGCGACGGCCGCGAAGACGTCGTTCGCGATCGCCAGCCACGTCAACCATTGCAGGCCGGTGAGCGTGGTGAGGGGGACCGACAGCAGCATCTGCGCGACGCCGGTTCGGCGCGGGGTGGGCCGCACCACGCGTGGCACCGCCACCGCAGCGGGACGCAGCGAGTCCAGTCGAGCGACCAGCGAACCCAGCCGCGGGTGGTCGTAGAGGTCGGCGACGGTGACCTCCGGGTACCGCTCGCGCAGCGCAGTCACCAGCTGGGCCGCGCTCAGCGACCCCCCGCCCTCCGCGAAGAAGTCGGCGTCCTCGCTGCTGATCGCCGCACCGAGGATCCCGGCCCACTTCTCGGCGACCCACGCGGCCGTGCCCTCGAGGCCGCCGGAGTCCGCCGAATCGGTGCCGGGTCCGTTTCCCGAGGGTAGCGGCCAGGGCAGCGCGTTCCGGTCGACCTTGCCCGACGTGCGGGTGGGCAGCTCGTCGACCAGCGCCAGGCGCGGCACGAGCGCCGCGGGGAGCTGTTCGGCGAGCTGGGCGCGCGCGGCCCGGATGTCGAAGTCGGGATCGGTGGACGCGATGTAGCCGACCAGCATCGATGTCCCGGCCGCGTTCTTGCGCACGGCAGCGGCCGCACCCGAGACGCCGGACAGGGCCTGCAGCGCGTTGTCCACCTCGCCGAGCTCGATGCGGCGCCCGCCCACCTTCACCTGATCGTCAGCGCGCCCCTCGAACAGCAGGCCCGCGGGCTCGAGCCGGACCAGGTCACCCGATCGGTAGGCCCGCGCCCACCCCAGCGTCGGCATCGGCGCGTACTTCTCCGCGTCCTTGACGGGGTCGAGGTAGCGGGCCAGCCCGACACCGCCGATCACCAGCTCGCCGGACTCGCCCTCGGCGACGGGGTCGCCGGCGCCGTCGACGACGGCCAGATCCCAGCCCTGGAGTGGGAGGCCGATGCGCACGGGGCCGTGCCCGTCGAGCATGGCGGCACAGGCGACGACGGTGGCCTCCGTCGGCCCGTAGGTGTTCCACACCTCGCGGTCGTCGACGGCGAGCCGCGCCGCCAGCTCGGGTGGGCAGGCCTCGCCGCCGAAGATCAGCAGCCGCACCGCCTCGAGGGCCTCGGCGGGCCACATCGCCGCGAGGGTCGGCACCGTCGACACCACCGAGATGTCCCGCGCCACCAGCCACGGGCCCAGGTCCATGCCGGACCGGACCAACGATCGGGGCGCCGGAACAAGACACGCGCCGTGCCGCCAGGCGAGCCACATCTCCTCGCACGACGCGTCGAAGGCGACGGACAGCCCGGCCAGCACCCGGTCCCCGGGCCGCAGCGGCCTGCCCTGCAGGAAGATCCGAGCCTCGGCGTCGACGAAGGCCGCCGAGTTGCGGTGCGTGACGGCGACGCCCTTCGGCGTGCCGGTGGAGCCCGATGTGAAGATGATCCAGGAGTCGTCTGCCGGCGTGGGCGGTCGGTTGCCGGGCCGCCCGGTGTCGCGCGCCTTCGCCCGCTCGGAGCGCCACAGGCCGGTCCCGGTGAACACCGCGGCCACGTCGGCCTCGCCGAACACCAGGTCGGCGCGCTCCTGCGGGTCGTCGGCGTCGACCGGTACGTAGGCGGCTCCCGCGGCGAGGGTGGACAGGATCGCGACATACAGGGAGCGGTGACCGGACGGCATCCGCACGCCCACCCGATCGCCCGCGACGACCCCGTTGTCACCGAGCCACGCGGCGCCGTCGATCACCTCCTCCCACAGCTCGGAGTAGGTGAGTATCAGATCGCCGTCGTCGATGGCGGGTTCTTCGGGGTGCGCGTCGACGGTGGCGCGAAGGATGTCGATCAGGGTGCGTGGTTCCGGTGCCAGCCCGGATAGTAGGTACTGCTCGGGGATGGGGTGTCGTCCCACTGGGGCGGTTCCTCCGGTGTGTGAACGAACGAGCTGGGGATGTTCGGTGCTGCCGGGTCGATTGTGTCAGGTCAGCTCGCCGCGTGGCGGGTGCGGTGTCGGTCGGTCGGTCCGTGCCCCGGCGATGTGACCGGCGTCGCTGTCGGCACGTGACGATCGTCAACTTCGCTTCGATCTCGGTAATGATTGGCAGAGTGGGGACGTTGTCCGCTACAGAGTGAAGCCGTGGGGCATCGATGCCGCGCGGGAGAGGAGACACCGTCATGCCGATCATCGCGCACCGCGGGCGAAGCGTCCGCGCGCTCATCGTGTTCTGGATCACGCGGATCGTGATGAAGGGGTTCATGAGCGTGTTCCCGGTCCGTGACCGCACCCTCGCCCTGCTGCGCGCGCTGGAGCCGTGGATGGCGAGGGTCCCGCAATCGGTGCGCGGCGTCGAGATCGAGCAGATCACGATCGCAGGCGTCCGGGGCGAGCGGATCGTCCCGATCGGCGTCGACCTCCGGCCGCGGACCGCGCTCGCCTACTACCACGGCGGCGCGTTCATCGGCTGCAACCTGGACACCCACCGGAGGATCGCCGCGATGCTCGCGCGCGGGCTGCGGGTCCCGGTCTACAACGTGGAGTACCGGCAGTTCCCCGACGGTGGCGTCGGCACGTCCGTGCACGACGGTTACCTCGCCTACCGCGAGCTGCTGGACGCCGGTGAGTACGACCGCCTCGTGGTCGCGGGGGACTCGGCGGGCGGGTTCGTGAGCGCGAAGGTGATCGAATACGCCGCGCGCGACGGCGTCGTCCGGCCCGCCGCGTTCATCGGCTTCTCGCCGTTCCTCAACATAGCGGTCGATCCGCGCCGCAGCAGTCGGCACGATGCGATGTTGCCGATCCGCAAGATCGCGAAGCTGCGCGACATCTTCGAGCGCGGGCCGGAGGAGCTGTACGGCCCCGAGGACATGACCGGCGACGACGTCGCGCCCGACTTCCCGCCCACGGTCATCACCTGCGCGCACCGCGAGGCGCTCGAGCTGGACTCCCGCAACCTGGTGGCCTCGCTCGACCGCGCCGGGGTGCCCAACGAGCTGCACATCTACGACGGGCAGGTGCACGCCTTCCCCGTCGCGATCGGATCGACGCCGGAATCGCTGGACGCGTACCGCACCGTCGTCGGGTTCGTCGGGAGGCATCTCGATGAGGCCGCATCGGCCCGCGCGGCGGAGCCGGAAGAGCAGCGGGCCGACAGCGGCGCGGCGTGACGGATCGGGCCGCCTGGTCGGCGCACCGGGTGCGATACAGCTCGGCGTAGCGGCCACCGCGGGCCGGGGGTTACCGGAGGTGCCGATGCCTGCCGATGGTTCGGGTCGCGTGCGCGATCACCGTCGCGGCCCGGACCGGACGGGGCGGCCTGAACTAGGGTGGATCGCATGGCCGATCTGAAGTTGGGTTACAAAGCATCCGCCGAACAGTTCGCCCCGCGTGAGCTGGTAGAGATCGCGGTCGCGGCCGAGGCCGCCGGCATGGATTCGGTGGCGGTGAGCGACCACTTCCAACCCTGGCGGGTCCACGGTGGCCACGCCCCGTTCTCGTTGGCCTGGATGGCCGCGGTGGGCGAGCGGACGAAGCGCGTGCAGATCGGCACGTCGGTGATGACGCCGACGTTCCGATACAACCCCGCCGTCATCGCGCAGGCCTTCGCCACGATGGCCTGCCTGTACCCCGATCGCATCTTCCTCGGCGCCGGGACCGGCGAGGCGCTCAACGAGTTCGCCACCGGATTCCAGGGCGAATGGCCGGAGTTCAAGGAGCGGTTCGCCCGGCTGCGCGAGGCGGTGCGCCTCATGCGCGAGTTGTGGAGCGGTGACGTGGTGAACTTCGACGGCGAGTACTACCACACCCAGAACGCCTACCTGTTCGACATCCCGGAGAAGCCGGTGCCGGTGTACATCGCGGCGGGCGGCCCGGTGGTGGCACGGTACGGCGGACGGGCCGGCGACGGGGTGATCTGCACGTCCGGCAAGGGTATGGACCTGTACACGGAGAAGCTCATGCCGGCCGTCGCGGAGGGAGCGGAGAAAGCCGGCCGCGACCTCGCGACTATCGACAAGATGATCGAGATCAAGATCAGCTACGACCCGGATCCCGAACTGGCGCTGGAGAACACACGTTTCTGGGCGCCGCTGTCGCTGACCGCGGAGCAGAAGCACAGCGTCAACAGCTCCGCGGAGATGGAGCGGCTCGCCGACGAGCTGCCGATCGAGCAGGTCGCCAAGCGGTGGATCGTCGCGTCCGACCCCGATGAGGCCGTCGCCGCCGTGCAGCAGTACACGGACGCCGGGCTCAACCACCTGGTGTTCCACGCACCCGGGCACGACCAGCGTCGGTTCCTCGACCTGTTCGCCTCCGACCTCGAGCCGCGTCTGCGCAAGCTGGGCTGACACTCGGTAGTTCGGACCTGTCGAATGGGGCGAGCCGTGCGGCTCGGCACTCTCGGTAAGCGTGTGACAGGTCTGTCAGACGGTCAGGTCCAGGTGAAGCGCGGCTGGCCGAGGTGGCCGACACGGGTGGTACGGCCGTGCAGGACCACCTCGCGGAACTGGTGCACCATCGCGGCGGTCGGTGCGTGCACGACGGTGCCGCGGAACGGCCACTGGAAGATCGGCCCGACCTCGCTGGGCACGGTCTGGCACTCGACATCCACCTCGGCGAGACCCACGTCGTACACGAGGGCGACCTCGTCCGGGTTCGGGCGCACCGGCCCGGCGGCACCCGCCCACGCGACGACCGGCGTGATGATGTGCCCTGAGCGGGCCACGAAGTCGTCGAGCACACCGAGTACCGCCGACGGTGGCAACAGCAGCCCGAGCTCCTCGTGCAGCTCCCGCAGCGCGGCCTGCTCGGGCGTCTCGCCGGGGTCGAGCCTGCCGCCGGGCAGCGCGTACTGCGCCGGGTTGCCGCGCAGCCGCGGGCTGCGGAACGTGAGCAGGATGCCGATGCCGATCGTGGAGTCACCGGTGATCGCCACGCACACCGCGGCCCGGCGCAGTCCCTGCGCCTCTGGTCCGTCGGCGGTGACGCGCTCGAACGCGGCGAGCCGCTCCGTGGCGTCGGCGATGGTGACCGAGACGCCGCGCGCCGGTGGGACGCTCGGATGCGTCGGAGCGGGCGTGTCGCCGTCGTAAGGGTTCTCGTCGGCCCGCTCGGTCATGACGAACCTCCGTCGGCGTCTTCCTGGCATCGTTGGGGCGTGGATGCCCCGCCCGCCTCGTTGTCGGACCCTACGCCGTTCCTCGCGATCCGCACGGGGTACGCGGTGTACCGCGGACCGGTCGCCGACGGGGTGATCCACCGCCACGCGGCGTTCCAGATCGCCGTCGCGCCTCGGGGCGAGGTCACGATGGTCGACGCCGGCGGCGCGCGACACTCGTCGGCGGCGCTGGTGGTCGCGCCCATGACGCCGCATCGGCTTCTCGGCGCGGCCGACCTGCTCACGTTCTACGTGGAACCGCACTGCGTGTTCGCGGACGGGCTGCGTTCGCGGTACCCCGTCGGCATCGCCGCCGCGCCAGAGCTGCGGAACCTCCGTGAGGACGACGTCGCGCCGACGGGTGGCGGGCCGTCGCGCACCGTCGACGCCCGCGTGGCGGCGGCCCTCGACGTGCTCCGTGGGGGCGACACGGCGATGCCGGATCTCGCTGCGTTCGTCGGCCTCTCGCCGCAGCGGCTGCGCGCCCTGACGCGGCAGATGCGGGAGATGATGGGGCTCACTCCGGCGGTCGTGCTGCCTGCGCTGCGGTCGCCCGAGCCACGCGGGTGATCACCGCACGGTCACTCCTTCAGCGCCACGTACACGGAGATCGACCCGGTCACCGTCGTCACGACCTCCACCTCGCGGACGTCACCGAAACCCGCCTCCGCGATCAGGGTCGGCAGGACGCCGTCTGCGTTGGGCTGGGTGTCGGCGTGCCCGTCGATGCACTGCACCAACCGGAACGCGGCCCGCATCAGCGTCGTGCGCTGCCGCCCGTAATCGGCGATGACGAGCCGGCCACCCGGCCGCAGCACCGCGTGCGCCGCCGCGAGCATGGCGCGCTTCACCGCAAGGGGACACTGGTGCAGCACGAGCGTCGACACCACCGTGTCCGCGGACTCCGCCCCCAGCCGCTCGACCAGGGCGTCGCCGCGCCCGACGTGCCACACGACACCGTCGGCCTTGCGCCGCGCCACCGTGAGCACGTCCGGGTCGGGGTCCACGCCGACCACGTGCGCGCCGGGCTCGATGCTTCGTAGCAGCGCGGCCAGCGACCCGGTCCCGCAGCCCACGTCGACGATCACCTCGTCCGGCCGTGGTGCGACGTAGGCGACGGTCAGGGCGCGCCAGAGTCGCTCGCGGGTCATGGCGACCGCGAGGTCGAGGTATCGGGCGGGCACGAGGCGCCCGAGGGCGGGGGTGAACGCCGCGTCGGCCTGGGGGAGGTCGGACGTGGGGGAGCGGGACGGCAGGCCCCTGGTCGGGTTCGCATCGGTCATGTCCGCAGTCTCGCGGCCGGCGGTGCGCCCGTCTTGAACGAAACGCTCGGGGCGCGGTGTGGTCCGGGTGTATACGGGGCTGGAATAGTGAACGCCATGGTCGCGCGCCCGAAGACGAGCAGCATCTACATCGCATCCTCCGAGGGGGACACCGGCAAGTCCACGATCGCACTGGGTGCGATGAACCTCCTGACGTCCACCGGATGGAACATCGGCGTGTTCCGACCCATCCCGCGGGTCACGCAACCGGGACAGCGGGACTACATCCTCGAGCTGCTCCTCGAGCAGGCGACCGCCGAGCTCGAGTACGACGAGTGCGTGGGCGTCACGTACGAACAGGTGCACGCCGACCCCGAGGCGGCGCTCGCCGACATCGTCACCCGCTTCCACGCGGTGGAGGACGAGTGCGACTTCGTGCTGGTCCTCGGCTCCGACTACACCGATGTGACGACGCCCACCGAGTTCGCCTTCAACGCGCGGATCGCCGTCAACCTCGGGTCGTCGATCCTGTTGGCGGTCAAGGCCCTCGGGCGTACCCCCGAGCAGGTCCGCGCCGTCGCCGAGACCGCGATGACGGAGATCCGTCACAACCACGCACACACGGCCGCCATCGTGGCCAATCGCTGTGACCCCGAGCAGATCCCCGCTGTGGTGGCCGCGTTGCGCGCCGAGGGACGCCCGGCCTGGGCGCTGCCCGAGGAGCCGATCCTGGTGGCGCCCATGATGAGCGAGCTGATGGATGCGCTCGGCGGCCGGTTGCTGTGGGGTGACGAGGAGCTGCTGTCACGGGAGGCGATGTCGGTGCTGGTCGGCGGCATGACCGCCGAGCACATCCTGGAGAGGCTGACCGAGGGCGTGGCGGTGGTGGCGCCCGGCGATCGGTCGGACGTGCTTCTGGCCCTGGTCAATTCGCATCGCGCCACGAACTTCCCGTCGTTGGCCGGCATCCTGCTCAACGGCGGCTACACGCCGCACCCCATGATCGGCGCGCTGGTCGACGGCCTGGAGCCGACGGTGCCCATCGTCACCGTCCCACAGGGCACGTACGACGCGGCCCGGATCGCGGCGGAGACCCGCGGCCGGGTCGGACCCGCGTCCGTCCGCAAGATCGACGTCGCCCTGGCCCTGGTGGAGAAGTACATCGACCCGGACGAGTTGCTCGAGACGCTGCAGGTGTCGAACCCGGATGTGGTGACGCCCCAGATGTTCGAGTACCAGCTGATCGCGCGTGCGCGCTCGCAACGCAAGCACATCGTGTTGCCGGAGGGCGACGACGACCGCATCCTGCGGGCGGCCGGCCGGCTGCTGCGCCGCGACGTCGCCGACCTGACGATCCTGGGCCAGGAGTCACGCGTGCGCGCCCGCGCCGCCGAGCTCGGCGTGGAGCTGGAGGCGGCCACCGTCGTCGACCCACGCCGCGCGGCCGACCTGATCGAGCGGTTCGCGCAGGCCTACTACGAGCTGCGCAAGCACAAGGGCATGACGCTCGAGCGGGCACACGAGACCGTGCAGGACGTCTCGTACTTCGGGACGATGATGGTGCACCTCGGTCTGGCCGACGGCATGGTGTCCGGTGCCGCGCACACCACCGCACACACGATCCGGCCGTCGTTCGAGATCATCAAGACCAAGCCCGGGGTGTCGACGGTGTCGTCGATCTTCCTGATGTGCCTGTCGGACAAGGTACTCGCGTACGGCGACTGCGCCGTGGTCCCCGACCCGACGGCGACGCAGCTCGCGGACATCGCCATCAGCTCGGCCGAGACCGCGGCCCAGTTCGGCATCGACCCGCGCGTCGCGCTGCTGTCGTACTCGACCGGGGAGTCCGGCACGGGCGTCGACGTGGACAAGGTGCGTGAGGCGACGCGGCTGGTGCACCAGCGAGCGCCGGAACTGCTGGCGGAGGGGCCGATCCAGTACGACGCGGCGGTGGACCCGGCCGTGGCGGCGGCCAAGATGCCCGACTCGCCCGTGGCGGGGCAGGCGACGGTGCTCGTCTTCCCGGATCTCAACACCGGTAACAACACCTACAAGGCGGTGCAGCGGTCGGCCGGGGCGGTCGCGATCGGCCCGGTGCTGCAGGGTCTGAACGCCCCGATCAACGATCTCTCGCGCGGTGCTCTGGTAGAAGACATCGTGAACACCGTGGCGATCACCGCCATCCAGGCGCAGGCGATGGGAGCGTGATGACCGGCACGACCGACACCACCGCCGGATCGCGAGGCGGCGCTGTACTCGTCCTCAACTCCGGCTCGTCGTCGCTGAAATACCAACTGCTGTACCCGGATACGGGCGAGGTGGTGGTGTCCGGCATCATCGAGCGGATCGGTGAGACGGACGTACCCGACCACGGTACGGCGCTGCGCCGGGTATTCGATGAGTTCGCGTCCGCCGGGATCGACCTGAGTTCGATCGCGGCGGTGGGGCACCGTGTGGTGCACGGCGGCCGGACGTTCCACGAGCCCACGCTGATCGACGACGACGTGCTGGCCGAGATCCGCCGGTTGTCCAGCCTTGCGCCCCTGCACAACCCGGCCAACGTGGCGGGGATCGAGGTGGCGCGCGAGCTACTGCCCGGGGTCGATCAGGTGGCCGTGTTCGACACGGCGTTCTTCTTCCACCTACCCGACGCCGCGGCGACGTACGCGATCGACTCCGCCGTCGCCGAGCAACACGCCCTGCGTCGCTACGGGTTCCACGGAACCTCCCATCGATACGTCTCGGAGCGCGTCGCGGAGTTTCTGGGGCGGCCGTACTCGGAGGTGAACCAGATCGTCCTGCACCTCGGCAACGGTGCGTCCGCGTCCGCGATCCGCGGCGGCCGCGCGATCGACACCTCGATGGGCCTGACCCCGCTGGAGGGTCTCGTCATGGGCACCCGATCCGGTGACATCGACCCCGGACTGGTGCTTCACCTCAACCGCGCCTTGGGGATGGGGGTCGACGAGATCGACGACCTGCTCAACCGCCGGTCCGGCCTACGGGGGCTGTGCGGCGAGAACGATTTCCGGTCCGTGCGAGGCCTGATCGACGCCGGGGACGCGGCAGCACGGCTCGCCTACGACGTGTACGTGCACCGGCTGCGCAGATACATCGGCGCGTATCTCGTGGAACTCGGCCGTGTCGACGCCATCACCTTCACCGCCGGGGTCGGGGAGAACGACCCCGGGATCCGCGCAGACGCCCTGGCGGGGCTCGAGCGGTTCGGGATCGCCGTCGACCCCGAGCGGAACGCAGGGCGCGCCGCCGTGCCGACCCGGATATCGCCCGACGGGGCGGAGGTGGCCGTGCTGGCCGTGCCGACCAATGAGGAGCTCGCGATCGCGCGCGACACCATCGCGCTGAGCGGCGGGTGACGATGTCGGGTAGGCGCGGCGACTACGGTTCCCTCCTCCTCGGTGGGCGGTTCGAGAGCCGCCGTCGGCGGCGGATCCGCACCACGATCCTGCTCGCGGTCGGTAGCTACGGCGCCAACCTCGTCGCGCTGGGCCTCGCGCTCCTGTTGGTCACCGTCGGCATCCCGGAGCCGTCGATCTTCGAGCCGAGCCTGCGGACCGTCAACGAGGTCCTGCTTCCGACGGCGCTGGGGGTGGGCTTCGTCATGGGCCACGTGCGCGGCGTGTACGTCGTGTGGTCGCGGCTGCGCTGGGTCACCCGTTCCGAGCTGCCGCCGACGGAGGCCGAGGCCCGGCGCACGCTCTCGTTGCCGGGATGGCTGACCTTCATGCAGCTGAGTATCTGGCTACTGGGTGCCGCCCTGTTCGGGATCCTGTACGGGGCACACGAGCTGCGGCTGGTGCCCAAGATCGTCGGCGTCATCACCCTCTCCGGTTTCGTGGTGTGCGGCGTGGTGTTCCAGCTGGCGGAGCTGAGCATGCGGCCGATCACCGCGATCGTGCTCCGCTCGTACGTGCCGCCCAAGCGGCAGCACGGCCTGCTGGTCCGCTCGGTGGGATCCTGGCTGCTCGGATCGGGCCTGCCGCTGATCGGGATGATCCTGATCATGGTCTTCGCGGTGACCATCGGCGACGTCACCATCGTCCAGCTCGCCGTGAGCGTGCTGGTGCTCTCGGCGATGTCGGTCGCCACCGGGCTGACGCTCACCCTGCTCAACCTGTCCCGGATCACGGGGCCGTTGCGCAGCGTCATCGACGGGATGCGTGAGGTGGAGCAGGGCCGGTTCGATGCCGAGGTGTCCGTGTACGACCCGTCGACGCTCGGGGCGCTGCAGGCGGGCTTCAACGCAATGGCGGCGGGCCTGCGCGAGCGTGAGCTCGTGCGGGACCTGTACAACCGGCAGGTCGGTGAACAGGTGGCGAGGGCGACCATCGAGTCGCGGCCGGAGCTGGGCGGCGTCGAGCGGACCGTGGCAGTGGTGTTCATCGACCTCGTCGGCTCCACGACCCTCGCCGCGACTCGACGTGCGAGCGAGGTGGTCACCATCCTCAACCGGTTCTGCGGGGTGGTGGTCGAGGAGGTGAACCAGCGCGGCGGCCTGGTCAACAAGTTCGAGGGCGACGCGGTGCTGGCGATATTCGGGGCGCCCACCGAGCTGCCCGACCCGGCCGGCGCGGCGCTGGAGGCGGCCCGGGTGATGACAGCGCGGGTCGCGGTGGAGGTCGAGGAGATCCGGGCCGGGTGCGGCGTGTCGTTCGGCGTCGTGGTGGCCGGGTACGTCGGCGCCGCGGATCGGTTCGAATACACGGTGATCGGCGACCCGGTCAACGAGGCGGCACGCCTCTCCTCGGCCGCCAAGGAGGATCCGACGGTGCCGTGGGTCTCGCAGACCGTCGTCGACGCGGCGTCCCCGGCGGAGGCGCAGCACTGGCACCGCGGGCCCGTCCGGGTGCTGCGCGGCCGCGTCGCACGGACCCAGATCTACCTGGCGCGGAGCTGACCCCCAGCGTGGCCGACGTCAGTCCTCGTCGTCGGCGGTGGCCGCGCTGCCGGTCTTCTCCTGTAGCAGCAGCGTCACGGCCTGGGTCAGCTGTGACACCTGCTGGCGCAGCTCCTGGATCTCGGCCTGCTGCTGCTCGCTGGTAGACGGTGCCCCTGAGCGTGCGTTCTCCGCGCTCTTGGCCTTCCCCTTCGGCTTCGCGTTCGACTTCTTCTTGGCCTTCGGCGACTTGGCCTTCGGCGACGACGCGTCGTCCGGCTGGTCAGCGCTGCCCTGTCTGCCGCCCGGCTTGTCACCGTCGTTGCCACCGAGCGGTGAGAGCCGCCCGAAATCGGCGATCCCGACGACGTTCTGTGCCACGTCCGCGGGGGCCCGCAGCAGGTCGGAGAGCAGGTTCGAGCCGCCGGGTCGGCTCTGGGCGCGCCGCCGAAGCAACTGGGCGAGGACCTCGTCGGTGCGGTCGATGCCGCTGTCGTGGTCGCGGACCACGACCCGGGTGCCGAGGTCGAGAAGTCCGGCGATCTCGTCGAGCGTGGTGAACCTGCGGCGGACCGAGTCGTAGAGCTTGCGGTTCGAATAGCGCTTGATCAGGTATGGATCGTCGTCTGCCATCGGTCCTCCTAGTACGGCCCAGCGGACCCCAGGGTACCGCCGGGCCGCGGAGAGGACGGGCGGCGGATCACTTGCCCTTACGGACCTTGGTGAGCTTCTCGACCTGCTCGTTCAGCGCCTTCGTCTGCTTCTTCAAGGTCTTGCGCAGATCCTTGTCGGCGACCGCGTTGACGCGCTTGCGGGCACCGCTCTCGGCGTTCTTCGCGTTCTCGAGCAGGTCGTCGACGAGCACCTTGGTCGAGTCGACCACCGACGTGAGGTAGTTGGTCAGCGTCGTCTCGGCGGTGATCGTCTTGCTGGACTTCTTCTTCGAGTTCTTGTCGGCCATGGTTCGACTCCTTTGTCGGTGGGGTCGTCCGCGGGGAGCGGGACGAATCAGTTACGCGATTGCGTAAGAAAAGGCTACGCCAGCGCGTAAAAATTACGCAACGTGGTGTGGCGTACATCACAATACATCGCGAGAGGTGTCGAACCGGATCACCGGGAGAGATGTTCCACGAGCTGGACCTGCAGCTCGCCCACCAGGAAGCCGAGGATCGCGCCGACTGCGATGAGGGTCTTCTCGTCCGCGCGGAATGCCGGGCGCAGCACGCCCTCGAACTCGTCGGGCGTCATCGCCGCCATCTTCTCGGACATCGTCGACTGCACCTGGAGCGCGCGCGTCAGGTAGTCCTCGGCCAGGGTCAAGACGTCGGGCAGCACCGCCACCAGGTCCTGGGCGGCCGCCTGGCACATGGGCTCGACCCGGGCCATGTCGAGACCCGCCCCGGTGATCCCGCCCAGCGGTCCACCGACCACGCCCGATACGACGTCCAGCAGGCCGCCGATCGAGAGGTCGCCCACACCGACGTCGAACAGGCCGACGTCGGGGAGGCCGAGTTCCTTCAAGATGGGCAGCGCGGCGGTGCCGAAGTCGAGTCGTTTCTGGACGTCTCCGAGTTCGTCGCGCAGCGCCCGCTCGATGACGTCGGCCGTCACCGCCACCATCCGATCGACACATGTTCCGGTGCACAGCGCCCGCACGAGTCGGTCGGCGGTGAGCACCCTGGTCGCGATGAGAGCGCCGTACTCCTTGGCGACGGGGATCCGGTGCTTGAGGAACAGTCCCTGCCAGGTGATGACTCCGAGGTAACGGGTGCGCTCCTTGGGATTGAAGATCAGCCGTAGCGCGGCCCAGTCCGTGAACCAGCCGGTGAACAGGCCGAACAGCGGCATCAGCCACGGGTTGTGGAAGACGGCCCACGCGCACGCCTGCACCAGGCCGATACCGAAGCCGAACACCAGGCCGCTGAGGCGGATGAACCGGAACTCACGCCGTCCGACGTCGAGGAACATCGACTCGAGGGTGTCGGGATCGGCGAGGAACTCCCGGGTGACCATGGACTGCAGGTCGAATACCTCGTCGATGTGGTCGATCACCGCCTCGGTCAGCGACACCACCACGTCGGGCGCCGCCTCCTGTACCCGCTGGACCACCACATCCTGTGCGACGGGCGGCAGGACGTGCCACAGTGCCGGCTGGTACTCGGGCAGCACACCCCGGGCGATCCGCCCGATCTCCGTGCGCAGGGGGCGTTCGACGAGGGCGGCGATCTCGGCACCGTCGAGCCGCTCCGCGATCTCGCGCGCGGTGATGAGCCGACCGGTCAGGGTCTCGCACAGCACCTCGACCATCTGTGTGGACCGTCGGGGGATGATCCCCTGCCAGCCGAGCTTTCCGAATCCCTTGAACCGCTGCGGCCGGAACATCATCTTGATCGCCACCAGCTTGGTCCCGAATCCGACGAGTGAGGCGATGACGGGCATGGTGACGTAGATCAGCCAATTGGCACGAACGTCTGAGACGATCTCGGGCCATGACTGAATGTGCACGAACGCCCTCCTCGATGGCGACCGACCGGGTGTCGACTGCTGGCATTGTCGCCTGCGGGCACGTCGCGGGAGGCTGAATCGCAGTGGCTGCCGTGAGGATCAGGCAAGGCAACCCTTATCATCGATCGGGTGAGCCTGAGTTCCCCGCCGGCAGGCGACCCCGTCGCGGCGCACCGCCCGGTCCCGGGGGCCCGCCTCCGGAGGCGTCGACTGATCGGGCTCGGCGCCCTGGCGGTACTCCTGGTGGCGGCTGTGGTCGCATCCCTCGCGATCGGCACCCGGTCGATCGCCCCCGGCATGGTGTGGGACGCGCTGGTGCATCGGTACACGGCGGGCTCGGGCGTCGCGGATCAGCCGCTCGACGACGCGGCGATCATCGTGCAGACGCTGCGGCTGCCCCGGACCGTCCTCGCCACAGTGGTCGGCGCTGCGCTCGCCGTGGCGGGGGCCCTCATGCAGGGGCACACGCGCAACCCGATCGCCGACCCGGGGCTGCTCGGCATCACGCAGGGCGCCGCGTTCGCGGTGGTGCTCACCGTGTATCTCGGCGACCTCGACCATCCCATCGAATACGTGTGGTTCGCCTTCCTGGGCGCCGCGGTCGCGGCGGTCACCGTCTTCGGTCTCGCGAGTGTCGGCGCCGGCGGGGCGTCGCCGCTGACACTGGTGCTCGCCGGCACCGGTGTCTCGGTGTTCCTCTCGGCGATCACATCGGCGGTCGCGCTGTCCGATCAACAGACCCTGGACGCACTGCGGTTCTGGAACGCCGGCGCCGTCGCGGGCCGCGGCTACGACGTGATCGCCAGCACCGCCCCGTTCCTGCTGGTGGGGCTCGTGATCGCGCTGGCGAACGCCCCGGCGATCAACCTGCTGGGACTCGGCGAGGACGTCGCGAAGGGGCTCGGGCTGAACGTGACGCGGGCGCGGGTGACGGGGATCGTGGCCGTGACCGTCCTCGCTGGCGCGGGGACCGCGGCGTGCGGCAGCATCGCCTTCCTCGGGTTGATGGCCCCGCACATCGCGCGATACATCACCGGCCCCGACTACAGGTGGTTGCTGCCGATCGCGGGCCTGCTCGGCGCGATCCTGCTGTTGGTGGCCGATGTCGTCGGCCGCGTGGTCGCGCGGCCGGGCGAGCTCCAGGTGGGCATCGTGCTGGCACTGATCGGCGCGCCGTTCTTCGTGGCGCTGGTGTGGTGGCGGAAGGCGGCCCGGCTGTGACCCGCGCGGAGCTGACCGGCACCGTCGATGCCGGCCCGGCACCGTCGCACCCGCCGCTGCCGCGCGCCCTGCGCATCGGCCCTGTCGTCTCGATGGTGTTCCGGCCGCGCCCGGTGGCCGTGAGCGGCGTGCTCGCCTGCGCGACGTTCGTCGTGGTATGCCTCAGCATCCGGCTCGGCGACCTGCCGATCTCGCTGCCGGACGTGGTCCGTGCGATGTTCGGCTCGGGGGACTCGGTGACCGTGTACATCGTCCACGACCTGCGGATGCCGCGGGCCCTGGTCGGCGTGATCGTGGGTGCCGCGCTGGGGATGTCCGGCGCGATCGTGCAGTCGATCGCCCGGAACCCGCTGGCCAGCCCCGACATCCTCGGCATCACCGGCGGCGCCGGCGTCGCCGCGGTGTTCCTGGTGACCTCGGGGACGTCGGTCGCGCGCAGCCTCGACGCCGGTGTCGGGATCCCCGCGGCGTCGCTGATCGGCGGCCTCGCGACCGGGATGGTGGTGTATCTGCTCGCATTCCGCGGCGGCGTCGACGGGATGCGGCTGATCCTGATCGGTGTCGCCATCACGTCGCTCACCACTGCGCTCACGACGTGGATGATCGTGCGCGCGCAGCTGACCGACGCCGCCCGGGCCCAGACCTGGCTGGTGGGGTCGCTCGACGCACGCACGTGGTCGCAGGTCGGCTCGAGCGCGACGGTGGCGGCGGTCGCCGCGCTACTCGCGCTCGGTTCGGCCTTCGCGCTCCGGGCGATCGCGCTGGGTGACGACGTTGCGCGGGGGCTCGGTGTCCGGCTCACCCTGACGAGGGGACTGCTGCTGCTCGCGGCCGTGCTCCTCGCCGGCGTCGGTGTCTCGGCGGCGGGGCCGATCGCGTTCGTCGCGTTCGTCTCGCCGCAGGTGGCGATGCGACTGACCGGGCTGCCGACACCGCCGCTGATCCCCGCGGCCCTGACCGGCGCCCTTCTGCTGACGGGCGCCGACCTCGTGTCCCGCCTGCTGCCGACGCCGCTGCCGGTCGGCATCGTCACCGCCGCGGTGGGCGGCCCGTTCCTCGTGTACCTGCTGGTCCGCGCCAACCTGAAGGTGTCCAAGCGATGAGCCGAATCACGGACCAGGGGTCGATCGCCGAGCAGCGCCCGGACCGGGGCGATGTCGCTCCGTCCCGGCTCGGCGCCCGGTCGCTGGTGGTGGGCTACGGCGCGGAACCGGTGATCGACGGCCTCGACATCGACATCCCCACCGGTGGGGTCACCACCGTGATCGGGCCCAACGGCTGCGGCAAGTCGACGCTGCTGCGCACCCTGTCGCGCCTGCTGAAGCCGCAGTCGGGCACCGTCGTCCTGGACGGGCACGACATCGCAAGGCTGGGGACCCGCGACGTGGCGACCCGACTGGGGCTGCTGCCCCAGTCACCGTCGGCGCCCGAAGGGCTCACGGTGGCCGATCTGGTGGCCCGCGGCCGGCACCCGCATCAGTCGTGGCTGCGGCAGTGGTCGTCGGACGATGCCGACGTGGTGGACGACGCGCTGACCCGCACCGGTGTGCGGGATCTCGCGGACCGTCCGATCGATGCGCTCTCCGGCGGGCAGCGGCAGCGGGTGTGGATATCGATGACTCTCGCGCAGGGCACCGACCTGCTGCTGCTCGACGAGCCCACCACGTACCTCGATCTGGCGCACGCGCTGGACGTGCTGGACCTGGTCGGCGAGCTGTCCGACGGGGGCCGGACCGTGGTGATGGTGCTGCACGACCTCAACCTGGCGGTCCGCTACAGCGACCATCTGATCGTGATGAAGGCGGGCGCGATCGTGGCGCAGGGGCATCCACGCGATGTGATCAGCGAGCGGCTGCTGCGTGCGGTCTTCGGCCTCGCGTCGCAGGTGATCGACGACCCCGTGTCCGACCGCCCCCTGATCGTGCCGATCGGCCGCCGCCACACTGCGTGACCACCGATCACCACAGGGTGCGTGGGCGGATGGCGTTCGCCAGGTCGACCAGCGCGTGCCGCTGCCGCTTGCGCTCGGCGAGCGCGGCGAGGTCGCGGAGCGCCTGCTCGGTGGCGGCGCGCAGCCCGCGTTCGGTCATATCGTGTTCCAGGAACAGGGGCTTGTCGTCGAGCCGGCCGTGCTGGTTGCGGTGCTGCACCCAGCCGAGCGTCACCCCCAGCACCAGACCGCGCAGCTGTAGCCGTCGCCACTCCGACTTGGGCAGCGTCTTGAGCCGCCGCGCGGCCTCGCGCAGTTGGTCCTCGGTCACCTCGCCGAGGTCGCGGCCGTGCACCAGGGTGACCACCGTGGAGCAGAGTGCCGCCGTGTAGTGCCGGCTCGTGGACGGCACCTGGTCGAGGACCTCGACGGTGCCGACCACGTCGCCCGCCGCCCGCCGCATGCGTGCGGCACCGAACGCCGCCGACACGATGCCGCGGTCGGTGCGCCACACCAGCTCGTACCGCTCGCGCGCTCGCATGAGCCACGCCGCATGGTCGGATTCGCCGTTCTCGAAACAGAACTCGGCCGCGACGGCGGCCGCCAGCTTGGGTGCGGCCTCGCCCGGGGTCTGGTCGGTGACCGCCTCGAAGTAGTCGTAGGCCTCGGGATATCGCCCCTGCATCAAGGCGGTCTCGCCGCGATACCAGTCCACCTGCCAGCGGTGCGGTTCGCGATCCGCGAGTCGGGCGAGCATGTCGGCGGCCTGGTCGACCTCCCCCAGCTCGAGGTGGGCGCGGGCCTCGGCCAGGTCGATCTCGACTGTGCTCTTCATGGTCGACCGCAGCTCGGCGAGGGAATCGAGGATCTGCGTCGGGTCGCTGCGCATCGTCAGCGCCAGCACCCCGGCGGCCGGATCGGCGGGGTTGGCGATCGGAATAGGCAGCGCCGCAAGAACTTCCGCGGCCACTAGGCGGTCGTCGTGGAATTCCGGATCGGGGTCCACCGCGCGCAGGATCCGCTCGATGCCGAACGTCGAGCGCTGCGGCGTGAACACCACCGACAGGCCCGGCCTCGGCTCGCCCGATTTGGTGGACAGGCACTCTCGCAGCACGCCGAGCAGTTGGTCGGTGAGCTCGGCCGCCGAGGCGAACCGCCGCGCGGGCATAGGGTCGATCGCCTTGACCAGCAGGCGGTACAGCGAGTTGTATCGCGCGAGGTTGGGCTCCTCGGCGGGCGTGGGCAGCCCGTCGGTGTACCGGCCGCCCTTCATCGGGATGTGCGCTACCAGCACCGCGAGTGTACGACCCACCGTATACACGTCGGAGGCCACCGTCGGGCCCGTCGTGGCGATCTCGGGCGCCTGGAAACCCGGTGTCCCGTAGATGTATCCGTATCCGCCCAGCGGCGCGACCGCACCGAGGTCGATCAGCTTGACGTCCTCCTCGCTGATCATGATGTTGTCCGGCTTGAGGTCGTTGTATGCCAGGCCCAGCGAGTGCAGGTAGCTCAGCGCCGGCAGGATCTCCAACACGTAGGCGATGGCCTGCTCCACCTCGACCTGGGTATCCGTTTGCGCCAGAATGTCTTTCAAGGTCTTGCCGGGGACGTACTCCATCACGATGTACCCGATCAGGGTGCCGTCCGGGTCGGGGTGCTCCACGAAGTTGTAGATCTTCACGATCGACGGGTGGGTCATCTCGGCCAGGAACCGGCGCTCCGCTACCGCGACCGCCTGGGCCTGCGCGTCCCCCGTGTTGAGCAAGCCCTTGAGTACCACCGGCCGGTCGACCACATTGAGATCGGTGGCGAGGTAGATCCAGCCCATGCCGCCGTGCGCGATGGCGCCTTGGATCTCGTACTGGTCGGCGACGATATCGCCCGGCTGCAGCGCCGGCGCGAACGAGAACCGTGCGCCGCAGTGGGGACAGTTGCCCAACAGCCTGCCGGACGCCCCGTCCTCCGTGCGCCCCACGGGCTTGCGGCAGTTCCAGCAGAACCGCCTTCCCTCGTCGACGATCGGGTTGGTCTTGATGGCCTCCGACGGGTCCACCGCGTCGATCCGGGGCACCTCGACGAGGCCTCCGCCGACGCGCCGGCGCCCCGACAGCCGCGTCGTGGGCATGCCCAGCGACGCCATCCGATTGGTCGCCAGCGTCCGCCCGGTCGCGATCCCGCGATCCGTCTCGCGGGTGGCGCTCGGCCCGGCGGGACGGGGAGGTTGCGGGCGCGGCTCGGGCCTGGGCTGCGGCGCCTCGGGCGGGGCGACGACCGTGACCTGCGTCCCGACCGGTGGCAGCCCGTCGTCGGTCTCATCAGGCGCCTCGATCCCGGTGGCTTCACTCTCCGTCGCGGCGGGCTCCCGGGTCTCGGTGGCATCGGTCCACACCGGGACGTACGCGGCGGCTTGGGTCGGCACGTCCGGGACCTGCGCACCGTCGTCTCGGCGGTCGTCCTGCGCGCCCATCAGGGCGCGCTCGTGTAGGTGGCCGCCGGGGGCGACCACACGGGCCCCAGGGTCGCGCCGAACCACTGGTTGTACAACTGCATCCAGGTGCCGTCCCGTTCGATCTGCAAAAGCACTGCATTGACGAAACGCACCAGATCGACGTTCTGTTTCCCGACCCCCACGGCGTACGGGTCCTGCCCGAGTACCGGCCCCGTGATCGTCACGTTGGGGTCCTGCGAGACGAGGCCGGCGAGCACGGCGTCGTCGCTCGACACGGCATCCGCCTGGCCCTGCTGCAGCAGCACCAGGCAGTCGGGCCAGGAGTCCACCGCGATCACCCGCGCGCTCGGCACGGCGCGGCGGATCCGCACGAGCGAGGTGGTGCCGCGCATCTCGCACACCCGCCGACCCGACAGGTCGCCCACCGTGTTGACCGGCTGGCTGCGGGGCGTCAGCACCCGCTGATTCGCGAGGTAGTACGTGGCCGAGAACGCGATGTCCTTCGCGCGGTCACACGTCGCCGCCATCGTCTTCACCACGATGTCCACCGCGCCGGACTGGAGCGCCGAGACGCGATCGTCGTCGCCCGCGAGGATCTGGAACTGGATGTGGGTGTCGTCGCCGAAGATCGCCTGGGCGATCTGCCGTGCGATGGACACGTCGAAGCCGTTGATCGTCCCGGTGATCGGGTCGCGGTACGCCAGCAGGTTGGAGCCGATGTCGATGCCCACGATCAGCCGCCCGCGCTGCAGGATCCTCGCCATCGTGCTGCCGGCAGGCATCTGTCCGGGCGGGGGCAGCGCGCTCGGGAGCGGGCTGGCGGGGCACATCGTCACGTCCGCCGGGAGCGGGGTGTTCTGCGGGATCTGCGATGCGTTCCCCGGCTCGGGCAGGGAGAGCGAGGTGACCAGGTCGTCGGGGGAGTCGGGTGCGGGCACCACACAGGCGCCGACGGTGACCGCCACCCCGGTCAACAGGGCGGCGAAGCGGGCTCGGGCCGGGCGGGTCACCGGTACTCCCGGATCCGCGGGTAGTACCCCACCCCGATGCCCGCGACGGCGACGCAGGACAGGACGAACGCGCCGGGGCCGGAGTACGCGATCGACGCCCGCGCGGTGTTCACATTGTCGCGATACAGGGTCCGGGCCCGATCGATGGCGGTGGTGAGGTGTGTGTCGAGGGACTGGTAGGCGAGCGCCGCGGACCCGGGATCGGTGCCGACCGCCAGCCGGGTCGCACCGACGTAGTCGCCGGAGTTCTCGTGTTGGAGGATCTGTCGGTGTGCGCTCGCCCAGAGCGTCGCGGCGGACCGTGCGGCGTCGACCTCGGTGGCCACGGACTGGTCGGACCGGCCGACCTTGGACAGGCTCGCCAGCGCATCGTCCAACGCCCCGCTGAACGAGCCGGACGCGGCGGAGGTGTCGCCGCCCCGCTGCACCAGCGCCATCGTCTCCATCGAGCGGGCCTTCTGGGTCAGCGTGCGGGCGTTCGTCAGGCTGTCGACCGCGTCGGCGCCCTTGCTCTGCGCGAGCGCCGAGAACGACACGGACGTGAGGCTCGCGATCGCGACCCACAGCAGCGCCACCGTCATCGCCGCCCCGGCCACGAGCAGTCCGAGGTTGAGGGTGCGCCGGGTCCGCCGGGCCAGCTGCCGGTGCGCGAGCAGCAGCGACCCGAGCGTCACGATCAGCGCACCGTAGAGCGCGTAGGGCGGGTCGGCGAACTTCTCGTGCGACGCCCGTAGACCCGCGTCCTCCTGGTGGTAGAACTGCTCGGCGGCGGGCAGCATCGTGTTCTGCATCAGCGTCGATGCGGACGCGAGGTAGGCCGCGCCGACCGCGTTGTCCTGTCGGTTGTTCGCGCGGGCGGTCTCGACCAGCCCGGTGTACACCGGCAGGGTGGTGGCGATGGTGTTGAGGTCGTCGTGCGCCTGCTGCTCGGCGGGCGGCAGGCTGGTGGCCGACGTGACCACGGCGCGCCCGGCGGTGGCGATGGCTGCGAGATACGAGCTGAGTAGTGCGTCGTTGTTGATCCCGCCCGCGATGAACGCCGCGTTCGCGGAGGCGTTGGCCGTGGACAGCGAGCTGTACAAGACCTGGGACGCGTTGGCGCGCGGCTCGAAGTCCGCGAGGTTGCTGCGCAGGACGTCGGTGCGGCCCAGCTGACCCGCTGCCGCGAACCACCCCACGAAGAGGCACATCGCCGCCAGCACGAGTGCCGACGAGACGAGCTTGCCGGGGCTCGACACCAGGAACTCACGGAGTTCCGCCAGCACCGAGGACTCGCCGATGGTCCGCCGGAACGGATACATCCGCCGGATCGGGTACAGCTGACGGTACCTGGACGTCTCGGCCGTCACGGTCGCGCCAGCCCTTTCCTCGTTCTCGTCCTCGTGCATCTCTCGGACCCGCACGGGTGCAGGTCACCTCCGACCATATCGCCATCGCTCACCGCGGGCGCGGCATTACACGTCGGGTCTCGGCGTGGCGACCGTGCCGGTACGGTTGACCCATGATCGGGGACGGGAACGGCTGGGTTCGGGACCCGGACGGGTCCCGCTACTGGGGCCGGTTCGGGGCCGCGGGCCTGCTGGTGACGGCGGGCGCCGTCGCCGACGGGACGGCGGAGGACGGGCCGGTCGTACTGCTCCAGCACCGCGCGGCCTGGAGCCACCAGGGTGGCACGTGGTCGGTGCCCGGCGGGGCGCGCGACTCGCATGAATCGGCCTCCGACGCCGCCCTGCGGGAAGCGGGCGAGGAGGCCGGGTTGGACCCCGCCGCCGTGCAGATCATGTCGGAACTGGTCACCGCCCGGTCGGTGGCCGGGTGGACGTACACGACGGTGCTCGCGCGGGTCGAGGGCCGACCGGCGTTGATCCCCAACGCCGAGTCCCTCGAACTGGCGTGGGTGCCGCTCGACACCGTCGACACCCTCCCGCTGCACCCCGCGTTCGCGGCGGCGTGGCCGCGGCTGCGTCCCATGGTGGCTGGCGCGCAGCCGGGTTGAGCCCGAGTCAGGCGTGCGCTGGACGCCGGTGCATGGCCGCGCCGGCGACGAGCGCCCGCACGGCGGACTGCCCCGGGTCGGGCGCGATCGCGAACGACCAGCGGGCCGCCGTGTCGCGGGTCGCGGACACGCTGCGGATGAACGTCGCGACACCCTCGGCGATGTGGATCTGATGGAACTCGACGGCTTCCACGTCCAGCCCGCTCTGGTACAGCAGGTCGGTGGCGGCGCTGATAGGGCCGGTACCCCGGCCGGTGGCGGTGGTGCGGGCACCGTCGGCGGTGAGGGTGACGGTGACCTCGACGGCGCCGCCCGGCCGCGGCCGGCAGGTGAGCGACTCGAGGGTCACGTCGGCGGGCAGCGAGTATGCGTCGCGGAACGCAGGCCAGGTGAGGCCGCGCGCAGACTGGCGCAGGCCGCACGGCAGGGATTCGCCGAAGCGGTCGGCGAACGGGTCGGTGGAGGTCAGCTCGGTGACGGTGATGGTCATGGCGATTCCCGGTCTTTCAGGGGGAGACGAAGGAGCGCAACCGATGGGAGGTTGGAGGCTACGGCGACGGGGCCGACTGCACACGCGAGGATCCCGCAGCAGGGGATCGGTCGCGGTCAGCCCCTGCTACGGCGCTTTACGAGAAGAAGTCGGGCCGTGTGCTTCATCGCCGCCGAGATTAGACGTCCGTTCGTGGGCGTGCAACCACCTTCGCGGGGCGGCGCGGGGAAGTTCGCGAATCGTCACCCCGCTGCCACCGAATAGTCCCCTGCGCGTTGCCTGTTCGCCTGTCGTAGACCCCGCTGTGAGCCTGTTGTCAGGTCGTCGTCAGCCCGGCTCGGAGGGCGTCTGCGAGCTCGCGGGCCGCGGCCTGCGGGTCTGCGGCGGCGGTGATCGCCCGGACCACCACCACCCGCCGCGCGCCCGCAGCCAGTACCTCCGGCAGCCGCGCGAGGTCGACGCCGCCGATCGCGAACCACGGCCGCGTGGGCGTCGCTGCGGCGGTCGCGCGCACGAGATCGAGCCCGGGCGCGGGGCGGCCCGGCTTGGTGGGGGTGGGCCAGCACGGGCCGGTGCAGAAGTAATCGACGCCGGGTTCGACGCCGGCCGCCTGTGCTTCGGTGACGGCGTGCGTGGACCGGCCGATCACCACGTCGGGGCCCACGAACTCGCGTGCGTGGCGGACGGGCAGATCGTCCTGGCCGAGGTGCAGCACGTCGGCGCGCGCCGCGCGTGCGATGTCGGCGCGGTCGTTGACGGCGACGAGCGCGCCGTGCTCGTGGGCCAGCTCGCGCAGCGCGCCGACCAGCTCCACCTCGGCGCGCGCCTCCAGCGGCCCGAACCGCCGCTCCCCGGCCGAGCCCTTGTCGCGCAGCTGCACGATGTCCACACCGCCGCGCAGTGCAGCGGCGACGAACTCGAGCAGGTCGCCGCGTTCGCGGCGGGCGTCGGTACACAGGTAGAGGGCGGCGCGCGCGAGGCGCTCGCGGGGATCGGGTGCCATGGGCCCCGACAGTAGCCGTGCGCTCCGCCCCGGGGAGTAGGCTGACCCCCGGAAACACACGGGAGCCGCGGCCCGCCCCTCGGGGGCGCCCTCGGGGCTGAGAGTGGGGCGGGCGTGTCCCTGACCGTCAGACCTGATCCGGGTAATGCCGGCGCAGGAAGGGGGAGTGGAATGACTACTGTCGCCGTCGTCGGCGCGGGCACCGTCGGCCTGTCCGTGGCGTGGGTGCTGGCGCAGTCGGGCTGCGATGTCACGGTGCGCGATCCTGCGCCCGGATCCGGAGCGTCGTGGGTGGCAGGCGGGATGATCGCCCCGTACTCGGAGGCGTGGCCCGGCGAGGACGAGCTGGTGCACCTGGGTGTCCGCTCGCTGCGGCTGTGGGAGGGGTTCGCGGACGCGCTGGCACCGTACGCGGACGGTGCCATCGTGACCGCCCGCGGGACCGTCTGGCTCGCAATGGACGACGGTGACGCGCAAGATCTTTCGACGATGATCGCGTGCGCGGTCGGGGTGGGTGAGTCGGGCGGACTCGTGGCCGCCCCGCCGTCGGTCGCCCTGCGCGACGTCCCCGGTGCAGCGCGTCGGGTCAGGGCGGCGGCGCGCGCGCCGCAGGAGATCGCCGTCGACAACCGGATCGTGCACCGCGCGCTGGTGGCGGCGTGCGCTGCGGCCGGGGTCACGACGGTGGCGCAGCGCGTCGGTGCGCTCGACGACCTCACCGCGGACCGCGTGGTGCTGTGCGCGGGTGCGGCGTCCGACGAGCTGTGGCCGGGGCTCGGCGTGCGGCCCGTCAAGGGAGAGGCGGTGCGCCTTACCGCGCGCCGCATGTGCCTGCCCCCGCCGCCGGTCACGGTGCGTGCCAAGGTGAACGGGCGTGCGGTGTATGTGGTGCCGCGGGCCGACGGGGTGGTCGTGGGGGCCACCCAGTACGAGTCCGACGACGACACGACCCCGCTGGCCGGTCCCGTCGTGGACCTGCTGGCCGACGCCTTCGCCGTGCTGCCCTACCTTCGGGAGTACGACCTCGCCGAGGTGCGTGCCGGGCTGCGACCGGCGACCGCGTCGAACCTGCCGGTGATCCGCGAGCTGGACGAGCGGGTGATCGCCGCGACCGGGCACGGCCGTAACGGCATCCTGCTCAGTCCGGTGACGGCACAGATCGTGCGGGATCTGATCGTGGGCGAACGTGATACGGCCGGCGTGGAACCGATCGGAGAGGGAGTGACGGCGTGGAGCTGACGGTGAACGGTGAGGACCGGCAGGTCCCGGAGGGGACGACGGTGTCGGGCCTCCTCGCGGCCCTGGGGCTGCCGGAGGACGGTATCGCGGTGGCCGTGGCGGGCGAGGTACACCCGCGGTCGCGCTGGTGCGAGGTGCTGCCCGCATACGCCGACGTCGACGTGCTGACGGCGGTTCAGGGTGGCTGATCCGGTGGTCTCCGACGTCGCCGACCGGCTGAGGATCGCCGGCCGCGAGTTCACGTCGCGGCTCGTGACGGGTACCGGCGGCGCTGCCAACCTCGAGCATCTCCGGGCCGCGCTCGTCGCATCCGGCACCGAGCTGACCACTGTCTCGCTGCGCCGCACCAGCATTGCGGCCGGGGGTGGGGTCCTGGAACTGATCCGCGACCTGGCGATCACCCCGCTCCCCAACACCGCCGGTTGCCTCACCGCCGCCGAGGCGGTACTCACAGCGCGCCTCGCGCGCGAGGCGCTGGGCACCGAGTGGATCAAGCTCGAGGTGATCGGCGACGATCGCACCCTGCTCCCCGATGGCCCCGAACTGCTCACCGCCGCAGAAGAACTGGTCGCGGACGGGTTCGTCGTGCTCCCGTACACCAACGATGATCCGATCCTGGCGCGCCGCCTCGCCGATGTCGGCTGCGCCGCCGTGATGCCGGCGGGCTCCCCGATCGGTACGGGCCTCGGGATCCTCAACCCACACAACATCGAGATGATCGTCGCCGCAGCGGAGGTGCCGGTGATTCTCGACGCCGGGATCGGTACCGCCAGCGACGCCGCACTCGCCATGGAGCTCGGCTGCGACGCGGTGCTGCTCGCATCCGCGGTCACCCGGGCGGCCGACCCCGCGGCGATGGCGCGGGCCATGCGGCTCGCGGTGGAGGCGGGGCGCTTGGCGTGCGGCGCGGGCCGGATCCCCACGCGGCGCTGGGCGCAGGCGTCGTCGCCCGTGGACGGACGACTGGGCACGCCGGTCTGCTGACCGCAGGTCGCCGTGCGGGATCGCCGGTAGGATCGGCGGCATGCCAGGCCGCGTGACGATCGAGTACTGCACCCAGTGCAACTGGTTGGCGCGGGCCGCATGGGTCGCCCAGGAACTGCTCACCACGTTCGCGACCGATCTGACGGAGGTCGCGCTGGTGCCCGGCACGGGCGGCGTGTTCCGGATCGGCGTCGACGGCGATCCGGTGTGGGATCGCAAGGCGGACGGCGGCTTTCCCGAGCCCTCGCAGCTCAAACGCCTGGTCCGCGACCGGGTCGCGCCGGGCCGTGACCTGGGCCATGCCGACCGGGCGCAGTGATTCGCCGCTGGATCGCCATCTGCGGGCAGCTGACGCAGGGGATAGCCGGGAACACTCCCATGGGGAACGTCAGGCCCGGCGCACCCACTCCAGCACCGCGTCGGTCTCAGCCGTCGACCCGATCGACATGCGCACCCCGGCGGCGCACGCCTTCACCGCGATCCCGCCCTGCGCGAATCGCTCGGTGAGGGCCACCGGGTCGTGGGTCGGGAGGTACAGGAAGTTGGCGTGCGACTTCAGCGGCGGTAGGCCGACCTCGCGCAGTCCCGCCGCGAGCCGCTCCCGGTCGGCGACGATCCGTGCCACGCGCCGCCGGGTCTCGGCCACGGCGGCCAGTGCCACCGGCACGGCGACTTCGGCGGCCGCCCCCACCGCGAACGGCAACTCGACCGCGCGGATCTCCTCGATCGGCCGGCCGGCGCCGAAGGCGTAGCCGACCCGCAGCCCCGCGAGGCCGAACGCCTTCGAGAACGATCGCACCACTACCAGGTTCGGGTGCGTGGCCGCGAGTACCCCGGACCGTAGCGGATCGGGACCCGAGGCGGCCTCGGCGAACTCGAGGTACGCCTCGTCGAGGATCACTCGGACGTGCTCGGGGATCGCTGCGACGAACCGCGCGAGGGCGGCGGCGTCGACCACCGACCCCGTCGGATTGTGCGGTGAGCAGACGATCACCGCGAACGTGCTCGGCGTGACCCCCGCGGCGAGGGAATCGAGGTCGACGCCACCGTCGGACCCGACGCGGATCCCGCGATACCGCAGCCCGCGCGCGGCGGCGAGTAGCGGATAGCCGTCGAATGTCGGGGTGGCGCCGACGATCTCGTCGCCTGGGGTGGCGGCCTGGAACAGCTGGTCGAGCACCCCGGTAGCGCCGGCGCCCACCGCGACCCAGTCCGCGGGCATCCCCGCGTGGACCGCGATCGCGGCACGCAGGCGGTCCGTTCGGAACCCCGGGTAGCGGTTGGCGGTCGCCGCCCACGAACGCAGCGCGCGCGCCACCGTCGGCGTCGGGCCGTACGAGGACTCGTTGAGCGCCAGTCGGATCGAGGGGCGCCGCAGGTCTGCTGGGCGACCGGCGCCCAGCAGACCGGTCACGGTCGCCCGCCGAACCGGAGTAATGCCGCCGCGGCGAAATCACCGGCGTGAGCGAACGCGCTGAGCATGACGGTCTGGCCGGCCTTGATGCGGCCGTCCGTGATCGCGACGTCGAGGTTGTGGGGTACGCCGACCGAGAACAGGTTGCCGCACTCGTCGAAGGTGTCCGCGTGCTGCTCGGCGGGCAGCTCCAGCGCCTCGCGCCAGTTGCGGAGGAAGATCCGGTTGGGCTGGTTGGTGATCAGCCAGTCGATCTCGGGGCCGCGCAAGCCCCGGCGGGCAGCGGCTTCGAGTGCCATCTCGGGTACCAGCCGGTTGCCGCGCGCCAACACCTTGGAGATCTTCGACTCGGTGAAGCCGACGCTCATCTGTCCCTCGCCGGGTTCCCAGTATCGGCGGTGCGGCTCGATCGCGGCTGTCATGTCGCCCGCGTACTCGCTGTGCTGGCGGCA
Organism: Tsukamurella soli; assembly: GCF_039541155.1. NCBI lineage: Bacteria > Bacillati > Actinomycetota > Actinomycetes > Mycobacteriales > Tsukamurellaceae > Tsukamurella > Tsukamurella soli. The sequence continues at coordinate 4,093 of NZ_BAABFR010000016.1, read as the reverse complement.
CACGACCTCGAGTATCTCGGTGGGGCCATCGGTGGTGATCAGTGCAGCGCTGGCACCGTCGCCGGGGATCGAGGCCTGGGACAGGCTGCGCACCCGGTCCTGCGTGAAGATGTTCACACCGGTGTTGACGCCGTTGAGTAGCAACGCCTTCGACGCCGACCCGGCGGCGAACAGGCCACGGGTGATCTCGAGCATGAGCATGAACGCTGCGCAGCCGCCGTTGTGCAGGTCGATGGCGAGCGCCGGGTCGAGCCCGAGCCGACGGGCCACGTCTCCGCCGCAGCCGACCACCGCGACGTCGGGCAGCTGGGAGTGGCTGATCACCAGATCGACCCCGTCCAGGATGGAATCACCATGGCGTGCTGTCAGTTCCGCGATCGCCGAGCACATCATGTCGGTGTTGGTCTCGTCCTTGCCCGCGTGGTGGCGGTACTTCGGCGCCGAGAACATCCGATTGCCGGCGAGCGCGTCGTCGCCCTGGAACTGCGCGAAATACTCTGCAGGAACCCGGTTCTCGGGTAGGTATGACGCGATGTCGAACAGGGTGAGGGTCATTTCCGCATCCAATCGGGGGTGAGGGGGAGATCGTGGGAGTGGCGGTACTCGGCGATCGCCTTGAGGTTGTCGAGCTCGAGCTGGTGGCCGGCGGAGAACATGTCCCAGAAGTCGCCGACCCAGACGGGCCGCCCGGCAGGGGCCTTGTCGGGGAACGGGTTCTCCTCGTAGAACGGGTGGTGGCAGTTGGTCCACAGCACCACGGATCCGGGACGGTCGAACACGACCTGCGCATCGACGACGCGCATCAGATAGACCATCCAGAGGTGCTCGCCCTGGTCCCACGCGCAGTGGTAGTCGACGGTCATCGCGTCTGCGTTAGTGACCGTGCGCGTGTAGATCTCGGTGGCCGGCCCCAGCCGGTCCTGCGCGACCCACAGGCCGGGCTCGTCGGTCTCGCGGAATCCGCGCAGGCTGTAGGTCCACTCCTCCAGTGACCGCGTGTCGGAGAGCCAGTCGAAGAGCTCGCGCGGGGGTGCGTCGACGTAGCCCTGCACGGTGCAGAACTCGCCGAACACCTGGTGGTGCGGGTACACGGAGCGCAGGCGATCCATGATGATCGGCGTCGCAACCGGGCGGGGGTGGGACTCGATGCGGATGGTGCCGTCGATGTGGGCGAGGTCCGGCACGGGTGTCGGCTCTGCTGCAGTCACTTCTGCTCCTGGGTGGGTGGTGCCATGGGGGCGTGGTCCTGGATCAATGGCGCGAACGGAGGGATCTCGAGCGGGTCGGTGTCGATGACGAGGGCACTCGGACCGCGCGGCGCCGAGCCGAGCAGGTCGGCGGCGGTGGCCGCGACGGCGGCGGGGTCGCTCGCCGAGCGGACGTCCAGGCCGGGGAACATCGCCCGCAGGCCGGCTCCGATGTCGGTGTGCCGAAACCGGTTCACGCCCTCCACGCCCGGGAAGAAGGCGTTCTCGCGGGTCACGCACATGCCGTGGGCGTCGTTGTTGAGCACCACCAGCGTAACCGGTGCATCGTATTCGATCGCGGTGTGGATCTCCATGCCGTGCATGTAGAACGCGCCGTCGCCGGCGATGATCACGGTGTGGCTCCCGGTTGCGATGGCGGCCCCGATCCCGCCGGCGATCCCGTAACCCATGCCGCCCATGCCCAATGCCACGACGAATCGGGCACCGGTGCCGATCGGCAGGCGGTGGATGGCGGCCGCGCCCGCATTGCCGGCGTCCGCGAACACCAGCGCGTCGGGCGGGATCGCCGCAGCGAGCGCGTCGGTCGCGTCGGCGCAGGTGGTCCCGACACCGTCTGGTTGCCGTGGCTGCAGCAGCGTCGGCTGCGCGTCACTCCACGGAGGTGCCGCGCAGCCCGCGAGCTCGGCGGCCAGAGCCGCGGTCCAGCCTGCCAGGTCGAGGGTGCGCACATCGGAGTCCACCGGGCGCAGCGGCGCGTCGGCGCCGACACTCACGGTCGTCGCGCGGCCGAGGTGCGGGTCGAGGCCTGCGCGGTCGGTGGCGGACAGGCGGCTGCCCAGCACCAGGATCAGGTCGGCGTCTGCGGCCACCGCGGCCGAGCTCGGGTGGCCCATCACCCCTGTGACGCCGACGAACGGGGCGTTGGGCGGGCACGCATCGCGGCCGTTCGGCGTCGTGGCGACCACGGCCCCCGTCGCGGCCACGAGATCGCACACGGCCTTCGCGAGTCCGGCGCGCGAGGCTCCCTCGCCGAGCAGGATCAGCGGCCGCTGCGCGCCACGGAGCAGATCGACGACGGCCGCCGGGACGACGGGTACCGAGCGTGTCCCCGCGAGCGCGGGCGCCCCGGATGGATCCGGGGCGGGCGCGGTCTGCACGTCCTTGGGGATCAGCAGTGCGGCGGGGAGGCCGCGGTCGAGTGTGGCCAGGGCACCGTCGAGCGCGGGCCCCAGCAGCTCGGGTGCCGTGATGCGGGCGGCGTACCCCGTCACGGCTTGGAACACGCCCAGCGCGTCGACGGTCCCGGGCGGCGTCAGCATGTCCTGGAAGCCGCCGCGGCCCTCGCCGGGGCGGGCGGCGCAGCCGATCAGCGCCAGCACCGGGACCCGCGACTCGTAGGACTCTGCCAGCGCTGCAACGGCGTTCATCGCACCGCCACCGGACGTCGTGAGCACCACCGACGGGATGCCCGTGATTCGCGCGGCACCGTCGGCCATCGCCCCCGCGCCGAACTCGTGCTTGGCCACCGTCACCGTCAGGTCCCCCTCGCGCCGGGGTTCCGATCGCAACGCCGCAGCGAAGATGTCCTCCGAATTGGCGCCGTGCACGCCGAACACTGAGCGGATTCCGTACTCGTACAGTCTGTCGACCATTCGGTCCGCGATCGATGCTCTCATACTGCAAGCTTTACCGGCGTTCCTGAAGATCGCCTGAATCCGGAGGCTGGTGTCGGCCGTGTCGCGGGAAATATGCTGGTGGGCATCATGATGCCCCCAAGAAGATGGTGTCGCGTCCGGTGGGGCGTTCGTCTGAGTTCGACCATTGTTGCCACCGTGATCGTGGCATGCGCGATGGTGATCGGCGCGGGCGTCATGCTGCTGATGTTGTACAAGTCGCAGAACGCGGTGATGTACTCGGCGACGTCGTCGAAGGCGTATGGGATCGCCGAACAGATCGAGGAGCACGGCCTGCCGGGGGTGAGCCGCTCGAGCATGGACCCGACCTCGGGCGTGGACATCATCCAGGTGCTCGACGGGTCGAACCGGGTCGTGTACGCGTCACCCGATCCGAACGAGACGCCGATCTCGCAGGTCCGCCCCGCGCCGGGCGAGGTCGCCCGATTCGAGACGCGGGTACCTGGGCGGGGTGGCAGCTTCTGCGGGGCCGCCGCGGGTACCGAGCACGACGGCGAGAAGTACGTGGTGATCGCGGTGGTGGGGGCGTCGACCTACCGGCACGGCGTGCTGATCACCGGCACGATCCTCGCGTTGGAGTTCCCGGTGGTGCTGGCCGTGGCCGGCCTCGCGATCTACATCTTCGTCGGCCGCACGCTGCGCCCGGTGCACCGCATCACCAGCGAGGTGTCGGCGATCTCCTCGACGGATCTGGCCTGCCGGGTGCCGGTGCCCGATTCGGACGACGAGATCCACACGCTCGCGGTCACGATGAACGGCATGCTCGCGCGGCTCGAGCGCAGCCGTGACACGCAGATTCAGTTCCTGGGGGATGCGTCGCACGAACTGCGCGGGCCACTCACGACGCTGTCGGGGATCCTCGACCTGGCCGACCACACCGGGACCGACATCACCGTCGACACGGTGCGCAGCGTGTTGCTGCCGGAGGCGACGCGGATGGGGGCCGTGGTCGACGACCTGCTGTTGCTGGCCCGCGTCGACGAGCGTGGGCTGCCGTTGGTGCTGTCGGACGTGGATGTGGACGACCTGGTGCTCGCGGAGGTCGCGGCGGCGCGCGCGACCGGGGGCGTGACGGTCCGGACCCGGATCCAGCCGGTCCGGGTGACGGGCGACGCGACGCAGCTCGCGCGGTGCCTGCGCAACCTGGTGGACAACGCCCGGCGGCACGCCCGCGGCACCGTCGTACTCGAC
>NZ_BAABFR010000015.1:0-72769 GCF_039541155.1 Tsukamurella soli | reverse complement strand
GTCCCGCCCGCGCCGACGGCCAGGCCCGCCACGCCCGCGCCGAGCAGCCGGCGTCGGCTGACGCCGCGCCGTGCGAGTGCGACGGAAGCGGCCGGCTGGGCTCCGGTCGGTTGTGGGCGGGCGGATTCCGGGCTGGATTCGTCGGCCATGCCGACCATGATTCGCGCAGGCCGTGGCCCGGTGGTGTCGGCGACGTGAACGCCGCCCCAACACCGTTGCGGAACAAGTCACGCGACGATCTATGGCCCAGCGGCGCAGCCCCCCTCTCGAGGTGGGGTTGCGCCGCCGGGTCGTCGATCCCAGGGCAGCCCCTACCCCCGGAGCATCTCCGCGACCAGGAACGCCAGCTCCAGCGACTGCTGGGTGTTCAGCCGTGGGTCGCACGCGGTCTCGTAGCGCCCGGCGAGGTCGAGATCCGAGATCTCCTGCGCGCCGCCGAGACACTCGGTGACGTTCTCGCCGGTCAGCTCCACGTGCACTCCGCCGGGGTGGGCGCCCGCACCGCGGATCACCTCGAAGAAGCCCTGCACCTCGTCGACGATCCGGTCGAAGTGGCGGGTCTTGTAGCCCGTGGACGACTCGTGCGTGTTGCCGTGCATGGGGTCGCACTGCCAGATCACCTTGTGTCCGGTGGCCTCGACGGCCGCGACGATGGGCGGCAGGGCCGTGCGCACGTGCCCGTTGCCCATGCGCGACACCAACGTCAGCCGGCCGGGCTTGTTGGTGGGGTCGAGCTTGCGGACGTAGTCGACCGCCTCCTCGGGCGTGGTCTTGGGCCCGATCTTGACGCCGATCGGGTTGTGGATCAGCTCGCAGAACGCGACGTGCGCGCCGTCCAGCTGCCGGGTGCGCTCCCCGACCCACAGGAAGTGCGCCGACAGGTCGTACAGAACGCGCTGGGCCTCGGGGTCGTCCGGGTTCTCCGCGAGCCGCAGCAGGCCGCGCTCGTAGTCCAGCACCAGCATCTCGTGCGAGCTGTAGATGGTGGCGGTCTTGAGGTTGCGGTCCTCGACGCCGCACGCGCTCATGAACCGCAGGCCGCCGTCGATCTCGGCGGCGAGGGCCTCGTAGCGCGCACCCGCAGGCGAGTTCGCCACGAACTCGCGGTTCCAGTCGTGCACCTTGTGCAGGTCGGCCATCCCCGAATTGGTCACGGCGCGAACCAGATTCATCGCCGCGCTGGCGTTGGCGTACGCACGGATCAGGCGTGACGGGTCATGCTGGCGTACCGCGTCATCGGGCGGGAAGCCGTTGATCATGTCGCCGCGGTAACTCTTGAGCCCCAGGGCGTCGGTGTCGCTCGAGCGCGGCTTCGCGTACTGACCCGCGATCCGCGCGACCTTGATCACCGGCATCGACGAGCCGTAGGTCAGCGCCACGGCCATCTGCAGCAACGTGCGGATGTTGCCGGTGATGTGCGGCTCGGTGTTGTCCACGAACGTCTCGGCGCAGTCGCCGCCCTGCAGCAGGAACGCGCGACCCAGCGCGACCTCGGCGAGTTGCGCCGACAGGGCCTCGATCTCGGTGGCCACGCAGATCGGCGGTACGGACTCGAGCACCGTCCGCATCGCATCCGCCTGCTCGCGGGGCCAGCTCGGCTGCTGCAGCGCGGGGCGCGCGAGGGCGGCATCGAGGCGCTGGCGCAGATCCCCGGGGAGGTCGGGGAGCTTCGGGAGGGTATCGATGGGGACGTCGACGGTCCAGTTTCCAGCCACGCCGGAATATTACGCGCCGGTGATCGCCCGGTACTTCGCCAGGTTGTGCCTCGCGTCGGCCAGCGCGTCGTGGGCGTCCGACGGTGCCGGGGGCAGCGCCGGCCGGCCGCTGAAGTCCCACAGCTGTTTGAGCTCGCGGGTGAACCGCGGCAGGGCGCGGGGCAGCGCCGTCATCGGCCCCCACAGCTGGCACAACGCCACGTGATCGTAGGCCGCGACCCACGCCCACAGCTCGACGTCGCCGGGGGCGGCGGTGAGGAAGTCGAGCAGCTCGTCGCGGATCCGCGCGCGTGACCGCCACACCTTCGCGGCGGGTGGCGGCAGCTTCGACAGCACGTTGACCCGCACCCACGGGCCGGCTCGTTCGGGGTCGAACTCGGTGGAGACGGCGTAGAACTCGCGCCCGTCCTCGCCGACCACCCCGATCGACACCAGCTCGATCGTCCGCCCGTCCTCGATGAACTCGGTGTCGTAGAAGAATCGCAAGGAGATGCCGCTCAGGCCACGGTCTTCGAGGCGGCACTCGGCGCCTCGACGACGCCGTTCTTGACGTCGGCGGCGTACACGTCCACGTACGGCTGGCCCGACAGGCGCATCAGTTCGTACATCACCTCGTCGGTGACGGCGCGCTCGATGAAGCGGTTACCGGCCATCCCCTCGAACCGCGAGAAGTCCAGCGGCTTACCGATCCTCACCCGTACGTGCGTGAACCGCGGGAGGGTGGTGCCGGGTGGGTTGAACTTCTCGGTGTTGATCATCGCCACCGGGATCACCTTGGCTCCCGTCTCGAGGGCCACGCGTGCCATGCCGGTCTTGCCCTTGAACAGACGCCCGTCGGGACTGCGCGTGCCCTCGGGGTACATGCCGAGCAGGCGTCCCTCGCTGATCGCCTCCACGCCCGCGTCGAGGGCGTCCTGCGCGGAGTCCGCACTGCCGCGGTGGATCGGGATGCAGCCCATCGCCGTGAAGAACCACTTCTGGAAGGCGCCCTTGAACCCCTTGCCGGTGAAGTACTCGGACTTCGCCAGGAACGTGATCCGGCGCGGCACCATGAGCGGCAGGAAGAACGAGTCCATGACCGCCAGATGGTTACTGGCCACGATCGCGGGCCCCTCCTTGGGCAGGTTCTCGAGCCCCTCGATCCGCGGGCGGCCCACCGCCCGTAGTACGGGGCCGATGATTACCCACTTGAAGACCATCCACCACATGTCGCGCAGCTCCTAGACAAGTCCGGCTGTATCGCACTCACTGTACCGTCAGCGCCGCGCCGCCACCGCGTCCCTCGCGATCGCCGCGGCACCCAGCATCCCGGCCCGCTCCCCCAGCTCGGTGGCGCGGATCCGTGCCCGCCGACGGTATTTCGCACCGGTCAGCAGGCGCGCGAAGTGATCGCGCGCATCGTCGAGGTACAGCCGCGACGACGCGCCTACGCCACCGCCCAGGACGATCAGATCCGGATCGAAGATGTCACTCACCATCGCCAGACCCACGCCGAGCCACTTCGCGAAGTCGGCAACGGCCTCCTGCGCCACCGGGTCACCCGCCTCCGCGGCAGCGGCGACGCGGCGCCCCGTCAGCGACCCCGGGTCGGCGGCCACCTCGCGCGCCATCAGCAACCCGTGCGTACCCGACGGTGCCATCAGGTCGATCGCGGTCTCCACCAGCGCCGTACCACTGCAGTACCGCTCCCAGCAGCCGGACTTGCCGCAGTCGCACGGCCGCCCGTCGGGCACCACCTGCAGGTGCCCGAGTTCCGGAGCCACCCCGAACGCCCCGCGGAACAGTTTCCCGTCCACGATCAACGCCGCGCCGATACCGGTACCGATCGCCACGACGCAGGTCACCTCGGCCCGCTTCGCGCCGCCGTATACGTACTCCGCCCACGCCGCGGAGTTGGCGTCGTGCTCCATCACCACCGGCATGCCCACGCGGCGGCTCATCTCCTCGGGCACCCGCACGTCCCGCCACGGCAGGTGCGGTGCGAAGTTCACCGTGGTCCGCTCGGGATCGAGGAACCCGGCGACGGCCAGCCCCACGGCCGCCACCTCGTTGCGCGCGCTGAGCTCGCCGACGAGGCGGTCCAGGCAGCGCTCGAGTGCCCGGGCGCTGCGCGGGGTCTCGGCGCGGGCGGCGTCCACCATGGTTCCGTCGGCCGAGATGACGCCGGCGCGTACGGATGTGCCGCCGATATCGATCCCGATGGTGTCGGGTCCGCCGCGACCGTCATGTATGCCCGTCAACTCGCAAACCTCACTGGGGCTCCTCCTCGTCTGCGGCCGCCGGTCCGGCGGCCGTGTGGTCCCGGCTGGGCGGCGCGGCGCCGCCCAGCTGTACGTCGATGGGGTGGTACGTGCGCCGTCCGGGCCCGGGTTCCGCGCCGCGCGACTCCGGCCCGACGGTGCCGGGTCCCGCCCCGGCATCCGCACTCGCGTCACCGGTGATCGGAGCGGCGCGGCCGGTCGCCGCAGCGTACTGGGCGGCCATGTCGCCGAAGCGCCCCGTCGCCGTCCCGAGCAGCTGCCCCGCCAGTACCAGCAGGTCCGCGAGGAACGAGTCGGCGAAGGTCGACAGCGCCGCGAGCACATCTCGCAGCAGCCCGTCCCAGTTCGTGGACGCCACGTCGACAGCGGCACACAGCCGGCAGTCGCCCGGCTCGCCCTCGGCGTGGGCGGCGTGGTCGGCCATCGCGTCCGCGAGCCAGGGCCGCACCGATTCGAGGAGGTGTGACGCCGCCACATAGAACTCGTCGATGCGCGGGTCGCCGAACGGGCCCGTGCCTTCGGCCCCGGGCCCCGGCGGGGTGCCGCTATCGCTCGGCGCCATGCGGCCACAACTCCGGATCGGGGGCGAAGTCGACGCGCAGCTCACCGTCGGCGTAGGTCGCGCCCGCCACCACGCAGCGGCGCAGCACCGATGGCAGCCGCAGCCGACGACGCACACCCTCCGCCTCCACCACCACGTCCTCCTCGACGCGGCCCAGGGCGATCGTCGACGGGTCCACCAGCGGCAGCGCCACCGTCCACTCGTAGCGGGCGTCCAGGCCGAACCCTCCGACGTGGCGCAGCGACGGCTCGGCCGGGTCGGCGGCGCCGCGCAGGCGGTCCAGGGGGTCCCCACCGTCGGGCGACGACACCGCCAACCCGCCCGCCTCGACCGGCCCGGACAGCGGAACGGCGGCCTCGTCGACCTCGAGCACCGGCCGCGCCAGCGCGTCGCCCAGCTCCCGGGCGCCGTCGACGGCGACCTGCTGCGCGGACAGCCGCCGCGCGAACCACTGCAGGGCGGGGTGCGGCAGGTCGTGCGCGAACCGCGGATCGGCGCGCAGGACCCGGTTGAGCACCAGGCCCGACGGCCGCAGGCCCAGCACCTCGAGCGCCGCCAGCTCACGGCGCGCGCGGGTCACCCGTGCCCCGTCGGCCGCCAGCACGTAGACCAGTTCGAGTGCGCGCCGGTCCGCGGCGAAGCCCGCCAGCTCCTCGGCCAGCACGGTCAGGCGTTCGGCGAGGATCAGGCCGGCCACAGAGCCGGTGGCCGGCCCGTCCACGGACACCGGCGCCGACAGACGCACGTGGCGCGGCCATACCCGCTCCAGGTACGCCGCGATCGACGCGGGCGCGGTCAGCAGCGCGACCAGCTCCTCGAAGCCGGGGGCGTCGACGATGACGACGTCGTACGCACGTCCGGCGTCATCGGCGGCGGTCGCATAGCGATGGATCGCAGACAGTGTGAGCAGGTGCTCGGGCTCGGCGAGCCCCGTCAGCTCGGGCGGCTCGAGGACGAACGGGTCGAATCCCGGATCGTCGCCGTCAGCCCGCGGCGGGCGGGCGGCGCGGATGCCACCGACGATCCGCTCCCACCACTGCGCGAGCAGGGTGACGGGGTTGAGGTGTACCTGCTCGTAGGCGGGGGCACGGTCGCTCCGGTCGGCATCGTCGGGCGCGAGCAGCGGCTCGCGGACCCGCCCAGTCGAGACCAGCAGCGTACGGTCGCCGCGGGCCGCGGACCGCTCGGCTAGCGCACACGCCACCGCGGACTTGCCAGCCCCGCCCGCACCCGCCACGACCAGTGTGCGGGGCCCGGCCTCGACCCGACGCGCGGGCACTAGACCCCTTCGCGCGGCTCTCCGCGCTGCTCCGCCAGGCTCTCCACGTGCCGCTTGAGCTCCTTGAGCGCGGTGTCGGTGATGGTCTTCTCGGCCTTGCGGCGCAGCATCCCCAGCATCGGGATCTGCAGGGTCACCTCGAGCGTGTAGGTGACGGTGGTCTCGCTGCCGTCGGCGGACGGGGTGAGCTGGTACTCGCCGTGCTGGGTGCGCTGCAGCGTCGACTCCACCAGCTCCCACTGCACCGCGCGCCCGCCGGGAGCCCAGGTGTACTCGAGCACGTAGGTGTCCTTGAGAAAGCCCTCGGCGACCACGAAGCGGACGCGCCGCGCCGCGCCGCCGTCGGCGCGGTCGACGACGGCGACCTCCTTCGCCGCCGACACCCATTCCGGGTAGCGGTCGAAGTCGGCGATCGCCGCCATCACGTCCTTCGCGGGCGCACGCACGACGATGGATTCCTGTGTACGGTCGGTCATCGGTGTCCCTTCCCGGAATCGAGCGCGGTCTCGTCGTCGGTCAGCGCCGGCTCCCCCAGAGCCCGGCCCTCCTCGGCCGTGAACTTCACGTCCAGCATCGCTGACCGGCCGGCGACCCGCCTGGCTCGGGTCTCGGCCGCCACCTCCGCGGGCGGCGGCGCCCCCGTCGGCTCGGCGTGCAGGAAGTAGTGGAGTAGTACCCCGTCGAGCGCCGGCTCGATCCACATCTCGGACGTGCCCGCCAATGCGCCCTGGACGCCCCAGCGCAACCCGCGTTCGCCGCGGTCGTCGGTCACGGACAGCCGCAGGTCCGGGAACCACGTGCGCCAGCGCCGCTCCCCGGCCAGGGCCGCAGCGACCCGCCGCGGCGTGGCGGCCACGAAGGCTACGTCGGCGACTTGGATGGTACTCACGCCAATAGCTTCACACATCGGCACGCGGCGCGGTCGCCCGCCCACTTATCACCCTCGCCGTCGGGAATTCGCAGTAGCCCGACCTGTCGGAACCGGGGTGTAGGGTTCTGCACAGCTCAACCGTTGCCGAGGGCCCGACCGGAGGATCGCGTGCGCGAAATCGCTGTGCCTGCCAAGTTCACCATTCCCGAGAACGCGTCCACGGTCGACGTCCTGTTCGACCTGGCGGCGTCGGATCCGCACAGCGTCCGGATCAAGCGGCTGGTCGGCCAGACGTGGCGGCCGGTGACGACACGGCAGTTCACCGACGACGTCCTGGGGGTCGCGAAAGGCCTTGTGGCGCAGGGCGTCAAGACCGGCGACCGGGTCGCGCTGATGTCCTCGACCCGGTACGAGTGGCCGGTCATCGATTACGCCGTGTGGGCGATCGGGGCCGTCACCGTTCCGGTGTACGAGACCAGCTCCGCGGGCCAGCTCGACTGGATCCTCCAGGACTCCGACGCGGTACTGCTGATCATCGAAGGCGACAAGCAGGCCAAGGAGGTGGATGCGCTCGACGGGAGGCTGTCGGCGGTCGCCCGGGTGCTGCGCATCGAGCCCGGGGCACACGACAAGGGTGCCGTCGACGTCCTCACCACCGAGGGGGGCGACGTCACGGAGGACGAGGTACACGCGCGCCGCGCCGGCGTCCGCAGCACCGACGTCGCCACGCTGATCTACACGTCCGGCACCACCGGCCGGCCCAAGGGATGCGAGCTGACGCACCTCAACCTGCTGGCCGAGGTGGACGCCATCCTCGAGTCGTCGATCGGCGACGTCGTGCGCAAGCCCGGTAACTCCGCACTGTTCTTCCTACCGATGGCGCACGTCCTGGCGCGCGCCGTGTCGATCGCCTGCTTCAAGGGCGGCACCGTGGTCGGCCACTTCAACGACACCCGCAACCTGGTGCCGCAGTTCGCGGTTTTCCAGCCCGGCATCGTGCTGTCGGTGCCGCGCGTGTTCGAGAAGGTGTACGCGGGCGTCGAGAAGAGCGCCAACGACGGCGGCAAGGGCAAGATCTTCGCGATCGCCGCGCAGACCGCGATCGACTACTCCATCGCGCTGGAGAACGGCGGCTCGCCGTCGCTGCTCCTCAAGGCGAAGCACGCCGTGTTCGACCGGCTCGTCTACAGCAAGCTCGAGGCCGCGCTCGGCGGCCGCTGCACGGTCGCGATCTCCGGCGGCGCTCCGCTGGGCGCCCGCCTCGGGCACTTCTTCCGCGGTGCGGGGCTCACGATCCTCGAGGGTTACGGCCTCACCGAGAGCACCGCCGCGATCTGCGTGAACCAGCCCGACCAGCAGAAGGTCGGGTCCGTCGGCCGCCCGCTGCCGGGCCAGGCCGTGCGCATCGCCGACGACGGTGAGCTGCTGCTCAAGGGCTCGGTGGTCTTCCGCGGCTACTGGCACAACGACGAGGCCACCGCGGCGGCACTCGAGGACGGGTGGTTCCACACCGGCGATCTCGGTGCCATCGACGCCGACGGCTTCGTCTCCATCACCGGGCGCAAGAAGGAGCTCATCGTCACGGCCGGCGGGAAGAACGTGTCCCCCGCGCCGCTCGAGGACGCACTCCGGGCGAACCGGCTGGTCTCCCAGGCGATGGTGGTCGGCGACCAGCAGCCGTTCATCGCCGCCCTCGTCACGATCGACCCCGAGGTGTTCCCGGCATGGAAGGCCGAGCACGGCAAGGCGGAGTCCGCCACCGTAGCCGACCTGCGCGACGATCCGGACCTGCTCGCCGAGATCAACGGTGCTGTGGCTGCGGCGAACTCGACCGTATCGCACGCCGAGGCGATCAAGAAGGTGCGGATCCTGCCCGCCGACTTCACCGAGGAGACCGGCGAGATGACGCCGACGATGAAGGTCAAGCGGAACATCGTGGCCGACAAGTACGCCGACGACATCGCGGCGCTCTACGCCAAGTGAACCCGACTCGGACGGTGCCGTCCCGGCGCCGTCGGAGTCGGCGTCTCACTTCTTGTTCGAGTCCAGCTGATCGTGGAAGGTCTGGGCGGCGGTCTTCGCGTGCTTCTCGGCCCGCTTCTCCTTGATGGACTTGCCGGAGGTCTTCGACATCTTCTGCCGCGGCGACTTGTCGCTCATCGTGTATCCCTTGATTCGAGAAGCTGGGAATGGCTCCGTGCCCCTACGCTACTCCCGCGCGACTGCAGGGGGCAGCCGGTGCCGCGCCCCGCCTCAGCCCGCGAGCAGCTGCTCGAGGCGGTTGCCGAGGCGCCGCCAGTCGAACTGCTGCGCCACGAACTCGCGACCCCGCGCGCCCATCGCCCGCGCTCGGTCGGGGTCGGCCAGCAACCCGGCGACGGTGTCAGCGACGCGCGCGACGTCGCGCCCGGGTACGACGTACCCCGTCTCCCCCGCGACGACGGTCTCGGGCGCGCCACCCGAGTCGCCGGCCACGACCGGAACCCCGCTCGCGGAGGCTTCGAGGAACACGATGCCGAGCCCCTCGACGTCGAGGCCCGCACCGCGCGTGCGGCACGGCATCGCGAACACGTCGCCCAGATTGTGGTGCGCCGCAAGCTCGTCCGACTTCAGGGATCCGGTGAAGATCACCTGGTCGGTGACGCCGGCCTTCGCAGCGATCTCGTGCAGCGTCTGCGCGTACGGGCCGCCACCGGCGATCACCAACCGCGCGTCAGGCACCTGCTCGCGGATCCGCGGCAGCGCTCGCAGCAGCACGTCCTGCCCCTTCCGCGGCACCAGCCGGGACAGACACAGCACCGTCGGCTCGTCGTCGGCGAGGCCGTAGCGTCGCCGCAGCTCGGCGCGCGCGCCCGGATCCGGCCGGAACACGTCGGCATCGACACCGGGCGGCAGATGCTCCAGGGAGCAGCCCGGCCCGAACGCCGCAGCGAACCGGCCGCGGGTGTACTTGCTGACGTAGGTCACCACATCGGTGGTGTCGCCGATGCGTCGCAGGCACGCACGGGCGGGCGGAATCATCGACCAGCCGACCTCGTGACCGTGGGTGCACGCCAGCATCCGATCGGCACCCGCGCGGCGCAGCGGCTCGGCGAGCAGCGCGAGCGGCGCGGCGGCGCCGAACCATACCGTCTCGATGTCTTTGGTGCGCACCAGGTCTCGCGCCCGACGGTAAACCGCGGGCGTCGGCAGCATCAGTGTCGTGGGATGCCGCACCACCTCGAACGGCTGGGCCGCGTCGAACTCGTCGGAGCCGTGCCAGCGGGACGCGTACACGACCAGGTCGTCGGCCGGAAGCCGGCCGGCGAACGCCTGGAGGTACGACTGGATGCCTCCCGGGCGGGGTGGGAAGTCGTTGGTCACCAACAGCGTCCGCGGCATGGCGACCACCGTACCGGGCGGCGCCCAGAGCTCTAGTAGCGGACCGCCGCGTCGTACGGGCCGGCCCGGTCGATGGGCACGACCTGGACGGGGACGCCGAACGTGGGCGCGTGCACCACGAAGCCGTTGCCGATGTACATGCCGACGTGTGACGCCGAGGAGTAGTAGATGATCAGATCGCCGGGCTGGAGTTGGTCGCGGGAGACGGGCCGGCCGCCGGCGAGTTGCGCCTGCGACGTCCGCGGTAGCGACACACCGGCCTGCCGGTAGGCCCACATCATCAGGCCCGAGCAGTCGAACTGCGACGGGCCGGTAGCGCCCCAGATGTAGGTGTCGCCGATCCGCGACAGCGCAGCCTGCACGGCGACCAGCTGCGGGCTGGTCCCCTTCGGCACCAGCCGCGGGTCGAACGGCACCACCGGGCCCACCAGGGCCGAGCGCTGAGCGCCCGTGAGGCTGTCGTACATGGCCTTGACACGGACGATGTCCATGGCCAGCTGGGCCTTCTTGCGCTGCCAGTCGGTCTGGACCTGCTGCGCCTGGTCGGCGGCGGTGTTCGCTGCCGATGCCGCGCTCTCCGCGGACTTCTCGGCGACGTCGGCCGCCTTCTCGACCGTCACGAAGGCCTTGACTGTTCCGGCGACGTCGCGGTTGATGAAGTCCAGCGTGCTCATCTGGTCGAGCATCTGCTGCGGCGAGTCGCTCACCAGCAGCGCATACAGGCGGTTCGTGCGTCCGCCCATGTAGTTGGCCCGCACGAGTGCGTCGACCTGCGTCTGCAGCGCGTCGCGCCGCGAGACGAGGCCGGCCACCTGATTCTTCGCGGCGACCAGCGCCGCGTCGGCGGCTCGCTTCGCGGTGGTCTTCTTGCGGAGGTCGATCTGCGCCGCCGCGCTCGCCTCGCTGGCCTCCTCGGCCTTGTGCGACAGTTCGCGATACTGCTTGAGCACCGCGTCCGCACTGTCGGCGGGGTCTGCACGCGCGTCGCCGACGACGGTGACGGTGGTCAACAGTCCGGCAGCGGCCACGATGACGATGCCACGGGCAACGCGCCCGAACCTGGCGCGGGAGTTCTCAGCGAGCACGGAAACGCGTGGTCCTTCCGGTCGGCGACCCCGCCCGATCGGACGACGTCCCGCAACGGTACGGAACGCCTTCCGCTCAAGGGCCACCGGGGTCGACCAAGAAAAAGCCGTGACCGAGCGAGCCGACTGGAATGCGGCGCGCTGCGGGCCGAGGACGTTCGGTCAGTAGCGACGCGCCGCGTACACCCGCATCGCATCCAGCGGCGTGACCTTGACGGGAACGCCGTACGTCATCGACTGCACCACCTTGCCGCCGCCGATGTACAGCGCGGCGTGGCTACCGCCGTTGTAGATGATGATGTCGCCGGGCTGCAGCTCGTTGAGCGCCACCGGGCGGCCGCCACCGAGCTGGCCCCAGCTGTCACGCGGCACCCTGATGCCGGCCTGCTTCATCGACCACTGCACGAGGCCGGAGCAGTCGAAGGCGTTGGGGCCCGCGGCGCCGTAGCTGTAGGGCGCGCCGAGGCGCGACAGCGCCGCCTGAACAGCGCGGGCCTGGACACTGCCGGCGGTCACGGTCACCGCGCGCGGGGTGATCACGGCGCGCTCGGCGAGCGGCTTCCGCTTCTTGACCACGCGCTTGACGGCCTTCACGTCCTTGACGTGCTTGATCTTCTTCTTCGCGATCTGCTGCGCGGACAGTTCCTGCGTATGGGGCCCGGGGGCGGGGGCCGCCGCGGCGATGGCCGCCGGAGCGGCCAGGGAACCGATGGTCACCGCACCGGCGGCGAGGGCGCCGCGGGCCGCGGTGGCGCCGCGAGAGGGCTGCGTCTGCAAGCGGTGTTTCGCCACGAAGAGTCGTCTCCTGTTTCTTCCCTACCGCCGACCGGGTTAGCTGACGGGTTCGGGCGAGGAAGTGCCCTACCCCGAGGCGTGAGCCCCGAGGATTCACCCCGAGTTCTAGGTGGGTCCCCGGCGGGGCCGGTGTGGGCCCCTTAGGCGGCGATCCTCGCGGATTCGGACCGGTTGGTCCGGGTGAGCCCCGCAAGGTCTCAGAAAGATTACGAAATGGCATACGCCTGTGTCCAACGATCCGAGAAACCTGCGAATCGACTGCGCGAGTCAGCCGACGCGGCGGCCCACCTCCGAGCGCCCCTGAAACCTATCGCCACCACGCACTTCACCCCGAATCGGGGGTACCGAGCGCAGTCGGGGCAGCATCCCCGCGTCGGCGAACAGGCCGATGGCGCGATTGATCTCCGCCACAGGCCCGCCACTACCGGGCGATACCCGGCCTGCAGCGACGTCTTCGCCGGTAGCGGGCTTGACGGCGCCGACGACCGGCCCCAGGAGCAGGCCGACGACACAGCCGTTGCAGGCGCGGGGGTGCCCCGCGCAGGTCGAGCAGTCGATGTTCATTGTGATCTCCGTCTCACTTGGGGCCCGTACGCGTTACGGGCGTGTCGCCGTGGGTGGTTCGAGCCACAACGTACGGCCGGGGTCCGACAGGTTCGGTTCTTCCCGCTCTGCCGCCATGGCGTGCTCGCCCCGCATGCACAGCCGTTCGGAGTGGACCGCGGCGGGCGGGAGGAACACCGCCGGATGAGAGCAACGATGAGAGCAACACCGCCATATCGACCCGACGCGACCGCGGGGGATTACATCGATGTCATTCACGTGTCGTACCCCCGTCCTACGGTCACCCCATGCAGTTGACGTTCGACGATCTGCTCGGGCCGGCCACCGGTACCGGGCCCCGCACCGACAGCCGCCTGGGCGGCTGGGCCGATACCGACCTGCGCGACGTGACGTTCGTGGTGGTCGACCTCGAGACCACCGGCGCGAGCCCGGGCGGCGGCGACCGGATCACCGAGATCGGCGCGGTCAAGGTCCGCGGCGGCGAGGTGCTGGGAGAGTTCGCGACCCTGGTCGACCCGAAGATCGGCATCGCGCCACACATCGTGCACCTGACGGGTATCACGACGGCGATGGTCACGGGCGCGCCCACGATCGACTCTGTGCTTCCGGCGTTCCTCGAGTTCGCGCGGGGCACGGTGCTGGTCGCGCACAATGCACGGTTCGACATGGGGTTCCTCAAGGCGGCCGCGACCGCGACGGGCACCGAGTGGCCGAAGCCCCAGACGCTGTGCACCGTGCAGCTGGCACGCCGCGTGCTGACGCGCGACGAGGCACCGTCGGTCAAGCTGTCCGAGCTCGCGCGCCTGTTCCGCACCGACACGACCCCCATCCACCGCGCGCTGGACGACGCGCGCGCCACCGTCGACGTGCTGCACGGCCTCATCGCACGGGTAGGCAACCAGGGCGTACACACCTACGGAGAGCTGCGCGACTACCTGCCGGCGGTCACCGCCGCGCAGCGCGCCAAGCGCACGCTCGCCGACGGTCTCCCCGACCGACCGGGCGTGTACCTGTTCCGAGGTCCCGCCGAGGAGGTGCTGTACGTGGGCACGGCCACCGACCTGCGGCGACGGGTGCGCAGCTACTTCACCTCGTCGGAGACGCGCGGCCGTATCAAGGAGATGGCGGCACTGGCCGTGCGGGTCGATCACGTCGAGTGCGCCCACCCGCTCGAGGCCGCCGCGCGGGAGCTGCGGCTCATCGCCGGCCACACACCGCCGTACAACCGGCGCTCGCGGTATCCGCGCCGCGGCTGGTGGGTGTGCCTCACGGTCGAGACGTTCCCGCGCCTCGCGGTCAAGCGGTCGGCGCCGGCGGGTGCGGCGTGTCTCGGTCCGATCAACCGCCGCGGGGATGCGGCCGACGTGGCCGACCTGGTGTCGGACTTCTGCGGTCTCCGCACCTGTACAGCGCGGCTGCGCGCGGGAGCCCTGCACGACTGCCCGCTCGAGGCGTCCGGCGCCCGGCCCGTGGGCGGGTGCCACGCCGCGGTCGCCGAGCCGGAGTCCGCCACCATCTACCGGACGCGGGCGGAGCGGGTCGCAGCCGTCCTCGGCGGCCGCTGCGCGGACGTCCTCGCCGCAATGCACGCCCGCCTTGACTCTCTAGTCGAGCGTGAGCTGTTCGAGTCGGCCGCGCGGCTGCGGGACCGCGTCGCGGGGTTGGTGGCGGTGCTGACCCGAACCCACACCCTGATCGGCTTCGCGCGCGTCGCCGAGCTCACCGTCGCGCATCCCGACGGTGCCGGGGGCTGGGAGCTGTCGATCATCAGGCACGGCCGTCTCGCGGCGGCGGGCGTCGCGCCGCGGGGCGTGCCGCCGATGCCGGTCATCGCGCGGCTGCGCTCCGCGGCGGAGTTCTTCGGCGGCTTCGACGCCGCCGCCACCGACGGCCTCTTCCCCTCCGACACCCTGCATGGCGCAAGCCCCGAGGAAGCAGCGCTCCTGCGTCGATGGGTGCTGCGGCCGGGAACGCGCATCGTCGACCTCGACGGCGAGTGGAGCGAGCCCGCGCTCGGGGCCGGCCGGTGGCTGGATTGGGCTCGGCAGGCCACCGACGCGGCGCGCGACGGGAGGGCCGCCGCCGACGCCTACAGTGAGAACCGACATGCCCGCGCGGCGTGAGCCGCCCGCCCCGAGGAGGATCGACAGGAATGATCACCGCCATCGTCCTGATCAAGGCGAACGTGCACCACATCCCCGAGACGGCGCAGGCGGTCGCGAACATCGCGGGGGTCACCGAGGTCTACTCGTGCGCCGGCGACATCGATCTGATCGCGAAGGTCCGGGTCCGGCAGCACGACGACATCGCGCAGGTGGTCACCGATTCCATCAACCGACTCGACGGCGTCGAGTCGACGTCCACTCACATCGCGTTCCGGGAATACTCGAACGCCGATGTCGACGCCGGCTTCGACATCGGCAACTGAGGCAACCGAACCGTCCTGCTCAGCCTCGCCCACCGCCGGCCGACCGGGCTGCCGATAGCAACGCCTCCAGCTCCGGCCCGAGATGTACCTCGATCGAGTTCCCCGTGATCCGCGTGATCTGCTGAACGGTGCCGTCGCGCCAGTAGTACACGTGCGGCGAGAGCGGACCGACACCGTCGGCGTATCCGCCGACCGAGAAGCGAGGCATCAGCGCGAGCGCGCAGAGCACCGCGGTCGCGTCGGTGCATGCCTGGAACGCGAGCTGCTGCCGGGATGGGACGCAGAACAGCACGCCCCCGCGCAGATCGATGCCGGGCTGCCACAGCGGCAGCACCTCGGGGAGGAACGTCGCCGCGCTCGCGAGGTACACGCAGTCGCTGACCGCGACGGGAAAGCCCTCGCCCTCACGACCGAGCCGCTGGACGGTCACGTCCGCCGCGGCGATGGTGCGACGCAGGTTGGCCCGCGCGAGGTCGAGCCACGGGCCGAGCGGTGCGAGGCGCTCCACCGCCGGATCGGGCAGGATCGCCACCCGCTCCGGGTAGTCCACCGTCAGCACCTCGGCGATGCCGGTCTGCCACTCCAGGGCGTAGCCGAACGGCTGCGCCGAGTCCGTCACGTCGAGCAGCCGAGTCACCAGCTGCGCTCGCAACTCGTCGTCGGTCGGCCGTGCGGCGCCGAAACCGGACAGCACCGCATCGAGATGGCGAGCGACCATCGCGGGCCACGCCCGCCTGTCCTGCTCCGCGCGCGCCATCCGCATGAGGTTGTCCAGGCCGAACAGCCGGCCGTCGGCGGACTGCACGTGGTCCCCGAAGACCTCCACCTCGTAGCCCCGCTCGGCGAGCGTCGTGCGCACCAGCGAGCGCAGCCGGTCCGCATCGTTGCGCGTGAGTAGCTCGAGATGCTCGTCGGGCACCTCGTCACGCTCCCGGCCCCGCTGGCCGAACAGTCCCATCGCGCACCCCACAGAAAGATCGATCCGTACCCGGCAACGATACGAACCCCGGCTCGAGGGGTCCTTTCCGTTCGATTGGGACTGTGCGAGACGAGGCGCCGCGGCGCGCCGTGCCCGGCCCGGTGGTCCCGGCGGCTATCCGGCCGCGAGTTCCTGGCTGCGTGCCACCCACCTCGCGAGCAGGTCCGCCGCGGCGCCGCAGTCGATCGCCGCCGCGGCCCGTGGCAGCCGCGCGGCGATCGCGTCGCTCACCGACTCGTCGTCGGCGACACCGTCGAACACGGCGAGCGCCCCTGCCGAGTTCAGCAGCACCGCGTCGCGCACGGGCCCCGCCTTCCCCGCCAGGACGTCGCGGGCCACCTGGGCGTTGACCTGTGCGTCGCCGCCGCGCAGGTCCGCAAGGG
Source organism: Tsukamurella soli (assembly GCF_039541155.1). Taxonomy (NCBI): domain Bacteria; kingdom Bacillati; phylum Actinomycetota; class Actinomycetes; order Mycobacteriales; family Tsukamurellaceae; genus Tsukamurella; species Tsukamurella soli. The sequence continues at coordinate 56,466 of NZ_BAABFR010000015.1, read as the reverse complement.
TCACCCGTGGCAGGCCCAGCGTGGTGGGGTCGACGGTCTCGGTGCGCACCCCGCCGGCGTGCACGCGCCACACCGTGGAGGTGGCGGCGGTGGTGAGCTCGTCGAGTCCGTCGTCGCCGCGGACCACCAGCACGTCGTCGCCGCGGTCCGCGAACGCCTGCGCCACCGTCGGCGCCAGGTCCGCGAACGCGCAGCCGACCAGGCCGGCCGACGGCCGCGCCGGGTTGGTGAGCGGCCCCAGGACGTTGAAGACGGTCGGGATACCGATCTCCTTGCGCGTCGCGCCCGCGAATCGCAGGCCCGAGTGGAACACCGACGCGAGGCAGAAGCCGATGCCCAGCTCCTCGACGGTCGCGGCGACACCGTCGGCGCCCAGACCGATGGCCACGCCGAGCGCCTCGAGGCAGTCGGCCCCACCCGACTTCGACGAGGCCGCGCGGTTGCCGTGCTTGACCACCTTCGCACCGGCCGCGGCCACCACGATCGACGACATCGTGGAGATGTTCACGGAGTGCGATCGGTCGCCGCCCGTCCCGACGATGTCCACAGCGCGCCCGGTGAACGGGACCGGGGCGGTCAGACCGAGCATGACGTCCGCGAGGGCGCGCACCTCGACCGGCGACGGCCCCTTCATCTTGAGCGCGACGCCGAACGCCGCGATCTGCGACGGCGTCGCGGCGTCGTTCATGATCTCCGACATCGCCCATGTCGCCTGCGCGGCGCTCAGATCGCGCTGGGCGGTGAGCTCGGTGAGAACCGTCGGCCAATCCATACGGCCAGCGTAATCGGGCGCCGGGGGCACACCGGACCGCGCCCGACGGTCAGGTCCGCGACTGCAGCACCCGCCACAGCGCGACCGCTCCACCGTGCCGGGCCGTGACCCCGGCCATCCGGGAGCGTTCCTGCGAGACGTGCAGGGCGTCGACGGTCTGTACCCGCGCGACTGCGACCAACTCGCTGCCGGCGCTGCACTCACGCGCCCGATCGTCCGCGCTGAGCGGCCGCCGCTCGTACCCGTCCTGTGCCACCAACTCGAGCACGCGGTCGACGGTGTCGGGTGGCAGCGCGAGCAGATGCCACAGCACCGATTGCGCACGCGGGTCGAAGAGGTCCGCGGCGTCGAGCACCGCGGAACTCGCGGCGCTGTCGTCCCCCGACTCGGCGACGGGAACCAGATCGGGGTCGCCGGGCGTTAACTCCATAGATCGACGCCGTGCCAAGCGGCGCAGGAGAGGCTCCCGCACGGGCCGGCCATTGAGGTCGAACGGCATGTCGCGCCTGCTCTCTCGGTACTGCGTACGGGCACCCGAAAGCAGCCGCGCGGCGCCCGGCGAATTCGACGCGCCCAATCTGCGACCCGGGTAGGCAATCGATACTACGACCCGTCATACTTGCCGGGTGACTAGCGCCGCACCGACCTCAGCTACAGGAATCACCCAGCGCGTGCACTCGCTGAACCGACCCAACATGGTCAGCGTCGGGACGATCGTCTGGTTGTCGAGCGAGCTCATGTTCTTCGCCGGGCTCTTCGCCATGTACTTCGTTGCGCGGGCAGGTGCCGGCGCCAACGGCTGGCCCCCGGAGCCCACCGAGCTCAGTCTGACGTACGCGTTGCCGCCGACCATCGTGCTGATCGCGTCGTCGGTGACGTGCCAGCTCGGCGTGTTCGCCGCGGAGCGGGGCGACGTCTTCAAGTTCCGCATCTGGTACCTGATCTCGTTCTTCATGGGCGCGTTCTTCATCGCCGGTCAGGCACACGAGTACTGGACGCTGGTGCACGAGGGCACGACGCTCAGCTCGTCGGTGTACGGCTCGGTGTTCTACATGGCGACCGGCTTCCACGGGCTCCACGTGTGCGGTGGTCTCGTCGCCTTCATCTTCATTCTGTTCCGATCGCGGACCAGCAAGTTCACCCCCGCGCAGGCCACCGCCGCCATCGTCGTCAGCTACTACTGGCACTTCGTCGACGTCGTGTGGATCGGCCTGTTCGCGGTCATCTACCTGATCCGTTAGTCCGATTCGATCTTCGCGTGTTCCACCCGTAGCCGCGATTACAGAGGGATAGCAGATGAGTTCAGCAGATTTCGAGCACAGCAGTGAGGGGGGCGAGCCCGGCGGCCCCGGGACCCCAGCGGCGCATGCCTCCAGCACGGATGCGGTCAAGGCCCGCAAGCGCCGGAGGCTCCGCCGCAAGGTGACGAGCGCGGCGCTGCTGCTGTTCGCACTCGTCGCGGCGGGCGGCCTGGCGACGCTGGTCAGCCCCACGCCGCAGGTCGCAGTCGCGGACGGTAACGACGCCGCTCTGATCGCCCAGGGCAAGCAGCTCTACGACACGTCGTGCATCACGTGCCACGGCGCCAACCTCGAGGGCGTCAAGGACCGCGGGCCGTCGCTGACCGGCGTCGGCGACGCCGCCGTTTACTTCCAGGTGCACTCGGGCCGCATGCCCGCCACCGCCAACTCCTCGCAGATCCTGCGTAAGCCGGCCAAGTTCGACGACGCCGCGATCGGTGCCATGGGCGCCTACATCCAGTCGATCGGAGGCGGCCCGTCGGTCGTCTGGGAGTACAACCCCGACGGCTCGATCAAGCGCGACTCGCACGGCAACCGCATCGTGGCGATGGGCTCACTACGCGGCAGCGACGTCGCCGAGGGCGGCGAGATGTTCCGCCTCAACTGCGCCTCGTGCCACAACTTCACCGGCCAGGGCGGTGCCCTGTCCGGCGGTAAGTTCGCGCCCCCGCTCGCTCCGGCCAACGAGCAGGAGATCTACGACGCGATGCTCACCGGCCCGCAGAACATGCCCAAGTTCTCGGACCGCCAGCTGTCGCCCGAAGAGAAGCGCAACATCATCGGCTATATCAAGATGGCCACTAAGACGTCCTCGCCCGGCGGCTACAACCTGGGCGGTCTCGGCCCGGTCTCCGAGGGCATGGCGATGTGGGTAATCGGAATCGTCGCCGTCGTGGCGGCCGCGATGTGGGTTGGGAGCAGGTCATGACCGCTAAGCCGCTCGAGAACGTTCCGTCCGACGACGAGTTGGACACGCTCGGCAACGAGGAGCTGGTCAAGCTCGGTACCGCCCTCGACGGTGTCGAGCTGGTCTATCGCGAGCCGCGCTGGCCGGTACCCGGTACCCGGGCCGAGAAGCGGGCCGAACGCTCGATCGCCATCTGGTTCGCGCTCGGCGGCCTGTTCGCCCTCGCCTTCCTCGGCGTCTTCCTCTGGTGGCCGTGGCAGTACCAGGGCATGGGTCAGAAGAACTACGGGCTGTACATCGCCTACAACCCGCTGCTCGGCATCACGTTCGGCCTCTCGGTGCTGAGCATCGGCGTCGGCGCGGTGCTGTACACCAAGAAGTTCATCCCCGAGGAGATCGCGGTCCAGCAGCGGCACGACGCCGGTGGCTCGCCGAAGATCGACAAGAAGACCACCGCCGCGCTGTTCACCAACGCCCTGGAGTCGTCCACCCTCCCCCGCCGCAAGATGATCCTCGCGTCGGCTGGATTCGGTGTCGGTGTCCTCGGCCTGGGCGCTGCGATCGGCTTCCTCGGTGGCCTGATCAAGAACCCGTGGGCGGGCCGCGCAGCCGCTCCCCTGTGGCACACCGGCTGGTCGACCCGCTGGGACTCGCTGACCAACACCTACGGTGCCCCGAAGAACGAGACGGTCTTCCTGCGCAACGACATCGGCGACCCCTACAAGGTCCAGCTCGTCAAGCCCGAGGACATGGACGCAGGCGGCATGATGACGGTGTTCCCGTGGCGCGTGTCGGACGGCTTCGGCGAGACCGAGGACTCGCGCGAGCGGCTGCTGAACGGGCTCAAGGCGATCCGCAACCCCGTCATGCTGATCCGCCTGCGCCCCGAGGACTCGGCCCGCGCCATCAAGCGCAAGGGCCAGGAGGACTTCAACTACGGCGACTACTGGGCGTACACCAAGGTGTGCAGCCACTTCGGTTGTCCCACCTCGCTCTACGAACAGCAGACCAACCGCATCCTGTGCCCGTGCCACCAGTCGCAGTTCAATGCGCTGGAGTACGGCAAGCCGGTGTTCGGACCCGCAGCGCGCGCACTCGCGCAGCTGCCGATCTCGACCAACGAGCAGGGCTACATGATCGCCAACGGTGACTTCATCGAACAGGTCGGACCGGCCTTCTGGGAGGCGACGCACTGATGACCGCAATCGGAGACCGGATCGCGGTCCAGGCCGAAGAGGTCGACTCGCGATACCACCTGGCCGCCGGCATCCGGCGCCAGATCAACAAGGTGTTCCCCACCCACTGGTCGTTCATGCTGGGTGAGATCGCGCTGTACAGCTTCGTGATCCTGCTGCTGTCCGGCGTGTACCTCACGCTGTTCTTCGAGCCGTCCATGGCGGAGACCACGTATCACGGCGCCTACGCACCGCTGAACGGCGTCACCATGTCGAGGGCGTACGAGAGCACGCTGAACATCTCGTTCGAGGTGCGCGGCGGCCTGTTCGTCCGGCAGATCCACCACTGGGCCGCCCTGATGTTCGCCGCCTCGATCACGGTGCACATGGCCCGCATCTTCTTCACCGGTGCGTTCCGCCGGCCGCGTGAGGCCAACTGGCTGATCGGCTGTGCCCTGCTGGCGCTGGCAATGTTCGAGGGCTTCTTCGGCTACTCCATCCCCGACGACCTGCTGTCCGGCACCGGCGTCCGCGCCGCGATGTCCGGCATCGTCGTCGGTCTGCCGGTCATCGGCACCTGGCTGCACTGGCTGATCTTCGGCGGTGACTTCCCGGGCGACATCTTCATCACGCGGCTGTACGTCGCGCACGTGCTGCTGTTCCCGGGCATCATCCTCGCGCTGATCGGCGGCCACCTGGCCCTGGTCTGGTACCAGAAGCACACCCAGTTCGCCGGCCCCGGCCGCACCGAGGAGAACGTCGTCGGTGTGCGCATCCTCCCCGTGTTCGCGGTGAAGACCGGCGCATACTTCGCGTTCACCTTCGGCGTGCTCGCCCTGATGGCCGGTGTGCTGACGATCAACCCGATCTGGAACATGGGTCCGTACGACCCCGCCCACGTGTCCGCCGGCTCGCAGCCCGACATCTACCTGATGTGGACCGACGGCATGGCCCGCCTGTGGCCTGCGTGGGAGCTGTACTTCTGGGGCCACACGGTTCCCGGCGCCGCGTTCGTGGCGATCATCATCGGCGTGATCTTCATGCTGATGTTCGCCTACCCGTGGATCGAGAAGCGGCTCACCGGCGACGACGCGCATCACAACATCCTGCAGCGCCCCCGGGACACCCCGGTCCGCACCGCGATCGGTGCGATGGCGATCGGGTTCTACGTGGTGCTCACCCTCTCGTGTGGCAACGACATCATCGCGCTCAAGTTCCACATGTCCCTGAACGCGATGACCTGGATCGGCCGCATCGGCCTGCTGGTCGTCCCGCCGATCGCGTACTACCTGGCCTACCGCTTCTGCATCGGCCTGCAGCGTGCCGACCGGTCGGTCCTCGAGCACGGTATCGAGACCGGCATCATCGTCCGGCGTCCGAACGGCGAGTTCATCGAGCTGCACCAGCCGCTCGGCCCCGTCGACGACCACGGCCACCCGCTGCCGCTGGAGTACCAGGGTGCCCAGGTCCCGGCCCGCGCCAACCAGCTCGGTGCCGCCGGCCGCCCCGGTACGGGTTCGTTCCTCAAGGCCGATCCGGCCGACGAGCAGCGGCTCAACATGGAGATCGAGGAGGAGCAGGAGCAGAAGGCGCTCGACGCCATCCGCAGGGTCCAGGCGCACGGCGGCAAGATCGACATCGAGTGACCTGATCCGCTCGAGCTGACCTCGATGGCCCCTCCCCTACCCCGGGGAGGGGCCATCGTCGTATCCGCTCCGCTCGGCGCACCAGCCGATGCATCCCAGATCCCGAGAGCCACACACGATCCAGTGCGGAGATCAGGAACCGGTGTGGTTCTCCACGCCGGTGGACCAGCGCACCGCCGGCAACCGCGACCGCACGCACCCTGCGCGACCGGGACCGCGCCTGAGGGCCACCCGGACGCAGCACCTTCCGTGCATCAGTGCACGCGGCGGCCGACGATGTAGGTGTGGCCCCTCGGCGCGCCGGGCTCGCCCAGGCACACCTCGTACCACTCGGGCTCAGCCGTGAGCCCGCGCTCGCGAAGCTCGACGTCGCAGGCCTTCGCGACCGGCGTCAGGGCGCGTGACCACGACCCGGTCACCGCGGTCTGGAGCAGACGCCCGGCGGGGTGATCGACGCGCGAGACACGGGCCACCGCGGGCAGTCCCTTCGCCACCTCGACCTCCTCCAGGCTCTGCGCGACCTCGTCATCGTCGATCCACGCCGGCAGGCGCAGCAGCAGAGTCCAGCGGGCCTCGTCGATGGTGTGGGCCGTCAGCGCCTGCCGCACTCGCTGCAGGGGCGCGACGGCGAAGTCGGTGCGTACGGCACCGTCGGCCCCCGGGACGCCCCGGCGGGTGAGCGCCTTGTTGCGAACCTTGACGCCGAAGGCGGCCGCGTAGAGGGCCTCGGTGGCCCGGCGGAAGTCCTCGGACGTGCGGGGGCTACCCGTCGCCGCGATGGACAGGTAGCCGCGCGCAGGGGCGACGACGGTGACGAAGCCCGAGTCCGGTGCCGCGTACAACTCGGGTTCGGTGAGCGTGAAATCGAGCTTGGCGGGCCGCACGGCGACGGCGCCGCCCGACCTCCCCCGCAGCTCAGCGTCGCTCAGCTTGCGGACGGACAGGTCGGCGTTGCTGGTCATGAAGTGCAGCTCCCCTCGGGAAACACGATCGGTTCCACTCCATGACGAAACCAGCCGCAGACCACGGGACAGTGAACCGACACCATCCCCGACACGAACACCCGGCGCACGCGTCCTGCACATGCCTGCTGGAGCACCGCGTCTGATACGTCCGATACGCGCATCCGATCGCGCCAGCGGATACGGAGTCGTTCAGCCGCGACACACGACCGGCCGATCAGTTCGGTCGCCCGCAGCCGGCCTCGGGGTGATCGAGGCGAGGTCGATCAGCCGACGCACCACCGGTAAGCACCTGCAGGCACAGGACGAGGACCGCGCAGACGAAGGCGGCGCCCGCTCCCCGGAAGGGGTGCGAGCGCCGCCACTCTCAGTGTTCGTCTGTCAAGGAAAGGCATCAGTGCCTGTCGGTGACGCAGGGCGTCAGTGCCTGTCGGTGACGCACGGCGTCAGTGCCTGTCGGTGACGCACGGCGTCAGTGCTTCTCCGGGGGCTTGTGGTACTCGAACACCAGACCCCACGCGGCGGAGATGATCGCGACCGCGGCGAACGCCCACAGCCAGTAGAGGTGCAGCGCAACAGAGACGCCGAGCACGGCCACGGAGAGCGCCAGCAGGATCGGCCACCACGAGTGCGGGCTGTAGAAACCCAGCTCGCCAGCACCGTCGGACACCTCGGCGTCCTCGTAGTCCTCGGGACGGGTGTCGACACGGTTGGACACGAACCGGAAGTAGGTCCCGGTGATCAGCGTCAGACCCGCGGTGAGGAACAGGGCTGCGGTGCCGACCCACTCCACGCCGCCGCCGTCGTGGCCGGTGCCCCAGATCCCGGTGACCACGGTGTACACGACGCCGGTCAGGAAGAAGAACGCGGTCAGGAACTCGAAGAGCTTGGCTTCGACCTTCATGTCAGTTGTTCTCCCCTACGCTCGAGGCCGTGCGCGCGGTCCGGCGCGTGTTGAACGGCGCGGTGGTGACCGCCTGCGGCTGCTCGCCGATCGCGGCGAGCGCGGCCGCGTTGTCCTCACCGGCCAGGCGGTCCTTGATGTACTGCGCGAACTTGTCCGGAGTCACGGCGCGGATCTCGAAGTTCATCATCGAGTGGTAGTCGCCGCACATCTCGGCGCAGCGACCGACGAACGCACCGGGCCGGTCGATCTCGGAGATCTGGAACCGGTTGTTGGTGTGGTTCTGCTGCGGATTCGGGAACACGTCGCGCTTGAACGCGAACTGCGGCACGTAGAACGAGTGGACCACGTCCGCCGACGCCAGGTCGAACTCGATGCGGGTGTTGGTCGGCAGCACCAGGACGGGGATCTCAGCGCTCGAACCCTGCGTCTCGATCTTGCTGAAGTGCAGGTAGTCGCGGATCTCCTGGAAGCGACCGTTGTTGGGGCCGTGCTTCTCCTTGCCGTCCACCATGACCGCCTCGCCCGGCTTCGGCTGCGTGCCGTACGGGTTGGGCTTCTCCAGGTTCAACTGGGTACCGTCGTCGAGCTTCACCTCGCGATAGCCGAAGCGCCAGTTCCACTGGAACGCGGTGACGTCCACGAGCACCGGCGGGTTGGGCTCCATCTTCTCCACCTTGGTCTGCACCAGGACCGTGAAGTAGAACAGGATGGCGACGATCACGAACGGCACCGCTGTGTAGAACAGCTCCAGCGGAACGTTGTAGCCGGTCTGGCGCGGGAAGTCGGGCGTGCCCTCCTTCTTGCGGTGGAACGTGATGGTCCAAAACGTCAGGCCCCACACCAGCGCACCCATGATGAGTGCTGCGACCACGGACCAGCTCCACAGCGTGGTCATGTCACGAGCCTGGGGCGTCACGCCCTCGGGCCAACCGAAACGCATCGCCTCGTCGGCCGAACATCCGGACATCGCGAGCATGCCGCCGACGAGGCCCGCGGCCACCGTCAGACGCCGGGCCCACGACCCACGCCGGCCGGCACCGCTACCAGCGAGCACAGTCCTGGCCGTCCTACCTGAGGCCGTACTACCGGGTGCCAATTTCGCGCCTTCCTGCTGAACGGGACAGACCTCGGGACACGTCCGGCCCCTGGGAACTTCTGGGAGGGCCTGTACGTTTCCCGATGTACTACGCAGCGTAGACCAAGCGGGGCCCGGATTCCCTCCCGGGTCGGCAGAATGTCGCGACCGATTCCGCCCACCTCGGCGTACTCGCGCAGCCCGTCACTCCGCGGGCGCGCGCGGGCCTGCGCGGAGCGCGCCGTCCGCCGCCGCTCGGGCATACTGATCTCTCGTGTGTGGTCTCCTGGGATTCCTGTCCGCCGACGCGCAAGCGGGCACCGTCGTCGATGTGGTGACCGCTGCCGGGCGGTGCATGCGCCACCGCGGGCCGGACGAATCGGGCCGCTCGTGGCACGACGACGACCTCGCGCTCACCTTCAACCGGCTCTCGTTCATCGACATCGAGCACTCGCATCAGCCGCTGCGCTGGGGTCCGCCGGAGAACCCCGACCGCTACGCCCTCACCTTCAACGGCGAGATCTACAACTACCTGGAGCTGCGCGCGCAGCTGACCGAGGAGTTCGGCGCCGCGTTCCGCACCGAAGGCGACGGCGAGGCGATCGTCGCCGGATTGCACTACTGGGGCGTCGACGGTGTCCTCCCTCGCCTGCGCGGCATGTTCGCGTTCGCCGTGTGGGACACGGAACGCAGGGAGCTGACGGTGGCGCGCGACCCGTTCGGCATCAAGCCGCTGTACTACGCGACCGGCCCCAAGGGCACGGCCTTCTCGAGCGAGAAGAAGTCGTTGCTCGCGCTCGCCGCGACCGCAGGTATCGACCTCGACCTCGACGCCCGCGCGATCGAGCACTACACGGTGCTGCAGTACGTCCCCGAGACCGAGTCGCTGCACCGCAGCATCCGACGGCTCGAGTCGGGCAGCTACTCCGTCCTCCGGCCGGGTGGCCAGGTGCGCGAGCGCCGCTACTTCCACCCCCGCTTCCCGGTCCGACAGATCGCGGGCGGCCCGGACTCGCCCGAAGCCGAGGCGAAGTACCACGAGATCGCCGAGGTCCTGCGCGACTCGGTCAAGATGCACATGCGGGCGGACGTCACCGTCGGCTCGTTCCTGTCGGGCGGCATCGACTCGACCGCGATCGCGGCGCTCGCGATCCAGCACAACCCCGACCTCATCACCTTCACCACCGGCTTCGAGCGGGAGGGGTACAGCGAGATCGACGTGGCCGCCGAGTCCGCCGCGGCGATCGGCGCGCGTCACGTCGTCAAGGTGGTCAGCCCCGAGGAGTTCCGTAGCGCGATCCCCGCGATCGTCTGGTATCTCGACGACCCGGTCGCCGACCCGTCGCTCGTGCCGCTCTACTACGTGGCCAAGGAAGCTCGCAAGCACGTCAAGGTGGTGCTCTCGGGTGAGGGCGCCGACGAGCTGTTCGGCGGGTACACCATCTACCGTGAGCCGCTGTCGCTCGCCCCCTTCGACCGGCTGCCGGCGTGGGCGCGCAAGCTCGCCGGTAGGGCGGGCGACCGACTGCCGGACGGACAACGCGGCAAGAGCCTGCTGCAACGCGGCTCGGTGCCGCTCGAGAAGCGCTATTACGGCAACGCGCGGTCGTTCAACGATGCGCAGCTGCGGTCGGTGCTGACCGACTTCCGCCCCGAGTGGACACACCTGGACGTCACGGCACCGATCTACGCGCAGTCTCAGGGCATGGACCCGGTCGCACGGATGCAGCACCTGGACCTGTTCACGTGGCTGCGCGGCGACATCCTGGTCAAGGCCGACAAGATGACCATGGCCAACTCGCTCGAGCTGCGCGTGCCGTTCCTGGACAAGGAGGTCTTCGCGGTCGCCGAGACGCTGCCCGTCGACGCGAAGATCGCGCACGGCACATCGAAGTACGCCCTGCGCCGGGCGCTGGAGGAGATCGTCCCGCCGCACGTTCTGCACCGCAAGAAGTTGGGCTTCCCGGTACCGCTGCGGCACTGGCTGGCCGGTCCGGAGCTGTACGACTGGGCCCGCGAGGCCATCGAGGCATCGCAGACCGATCAGTGGATCGACAAGCGTGCGGTGCTGGCGATGCTCGACGAGCACCGCGCCAAGGCCCCGGAGGGTTGGCCCGGCGGCACCGACCACTCGCGCCGCATCTGGACGGTGCTGGTGTTCATGATCTGGCACGGGATCTTCGTCGAGGACCGGATCCATCCCGCGATCGAGGAGCCCGACTACCCCGTGCGGCTGTAGACCGTGCGCCCCTCCCCCGCCCTCGCGGTGGCCGGCGTGTGTCTGTTGGTCACCCTGGTCCTGCCGGCGACCTTCCCGCCGGATGGCGGCCCGACCGGTTTCGACCACTCCGTCACCGACTGGGTACAGGGCACGTTCCACCCGATCGACCGGGCCTTCCTGCAGCCCTCGCAGACGTTCGTGCTGCTGCCGGTGATGCTGGCCGGCGCCGCCTGGCTGGCGTGGGCCAGGCGCCCACGCTCGGCGGCGACGGTGATCGCGGCCCCTCTCGTCGCGCTGCTACTGACCGAGTTCGTGCTCAAGCCGGCGTTCGGCCGACACCTGACGAGCCCGTACGTGGCACACCGGTTCCTCGACTATCCGAGCGGAAACACGGTGGCCCTTGCATCCGTGGTCACGGCATTCGTGCTGGTGGCACGCACGGCATGGGCGCGAGCGGTGATCCTCGCGGTGGGATGCGTGTGCATGCTCGGCGTCGCCGCCGGGCTGGTCTGGTACAGCTATCACTGGCCCACCGATATCGTCGGCGGGATCTGCTGGTCGGTCGCGGTGGCGATCGTCGTCAACAACCTGTGCACCGTTCCGTCGATCCGCAGGTCAGAGTGCCGCCGTTCCTGAGAAATCCCACATCATGAGATCTGGTCAGTGCAGCAGCACCAGCCACATCGCCGCGTAGTGGCAAGCGGCCGCGATCACGGTGGCCGCGTGGAAGAACTCGTGATGGCCGAACACGCGGGGCCACGGGTTCGGCCAGCGGGTCGCGTACAGCACCGCGCCGCCGCTGTAGAGCACGCCGCCGATCAGCAGCAGCACCGCGGCGGGCCACCCTGCCCCGCGGACCAGGTCGCCGGCCACCGCGACCACCACCCACCCGAGGGCGATGTACAGCGGGACGCCTACCCAGCGCGGCGCATGCGGCCAGAACAGCTTCAGCGCCACGCCGGCCACCGCGCCGGCCCAGGTCACGACGAGCACCGTGCGACCCACTCCGTGCGGCAGGGCCAGCACCGCGATCGGCGTATAGCTGCCGGCGATGAAGATGAAGATCATGCAGTGGTCGGCGCGTTTCATCCAGATCCGCACGCCGTCCGACCACGGCCCCCGGTGATACGTCGCGCTCACCCCGAAGACCCCGAACACGGTGAGCGCATAGACCAGCAGCGCCACGCCCGCACCCGCCGCGTGGAGGAAGCCCGCGGTCACGAGCGGGATGCCGGCCAGCACCGCACCCATGGCGCCGTAGGTGTGGATCACCCCGCGCAGCCGCGGCTTCACCGCCGTCTTCGCCATCTCGGTCACCATGACCACTCACCGCCGTCCGCCTGGGCCCCACGTCTGCGGGACACCCCGAACTCTAACCTACGCAACCGTAGGTTACTACCGGGTAACCATTCGGTGTGACGAACCGCCGTCAGCTGCGCGCCGCGATCGCGGCCCGTAGGGCGTCGACGGTGCCGGGCGCGAACAGCGCCGACGGAAAGCCGAGCGGCGTGGGGTGCGGCGGGACGCGCAGATAGACCACGCGCCCGCGCTCGGTGACAGCCGTCAGCGAGCGCAGCGGCAGGACGGTGACACCGACCGGACTCTGGATCAGCAGGTTCTCGTCGTCGAGCCCGGACGCCCATCGCACGGTCGGATTCATGGTCGCGGCGAGCGCGTGACGCAGCTTCCAGTAGGAGATCGCGATCGGGACGCCGATCGCGAAGGCGGCGAAGACCAACCATCGCCAGTCCGCGAGCACCACTGTCAGGGCGATGAACAGCGCCAGCGCCCCCACGATGAAGGTCGCGCGCTTCGGCCGGGCCAGGCCCCGGACGGTGCCGATGAGAGCGTACCGGCGGGCGTCCCCCGCCGCGGGGGTCCACTCATGATCGATCGGCGGCAGCTGTCGCCCGGCCTGTTCCTCCGACATGAGCTACAGGGCTGCGAGTATCTCGCTCGCCGCGTTCGCCCCGTAGGCACCGGTCAGTCGGCCACGCGCCTCGTCGGCGTCGAACACCCAGTCCTGCGGCGCGACGGTCTCGAGCACCTTGACCGCAGTGAACGATCCCAGCTGCGCCGCGCGCTCATAGGACAGACCTGCCTCGACGCCGACCAGGAAGCCTGCGCGGAAGGCGTCGCCGACACCGGTGGGGTCGACCTTCTCCCGCTCGGGGACGACGGCGACGTGCACGCTCGGCCCGTCCGACACCACGATGTCCACACCGTTGCCGCCGAGCGTCGTGACCCGCACGGCCACCAGCTCGGCCACCTGCGCGTCGGACAGCGCGGTCTTCTGCTGCAGCAGGCCCCATTCGTACTCGTTGGTGAACAGGAACTTCGCGCCCTGTACCAGGCCCCGCACCTCGTCACCGCTGAGGCGGGCGAGCTGCTGCGACGGGTCGGCGGCGAACGGGATGCCGAGGTCGCGGCACTGCCGCGTGTGGAGGGTCATGGCGGCGGGATCGTTGGCACCGATCACCACGAGGTCGAGGGCGCCGACCCGCTCGGCGACGTCGGCGATGTCGATGTCGCGCGCCTCGGACATCGCGCCCGAGTAGAAGGAGGCGAACTGCGCCATCTCGGCGTCGGTGGTGCACATGAATCGCGCGGTGTGCGCGGTGTCGGAGACCCGGACGCCGGACGTGTCGACGCCGCCGGCGTCGAGCCAGCCGCGATAACCGTCCTCGAAGTCCGCGCCGACGCTGCCGACGAGGACGGGGCGGTGGCCGAGCTGGCCCATGCCGTAGCAGATGTTGGCGGCGACGCCGCCGCGCTGCACGACCAGGTCGTCGACCAGAAAGCTCAGCGAGATGTGCGAGAGGTGCTCGGCGAGCAACTGCTCGGAGAACTTGCCCTCGAACCTCATCAGATGATCGGTGGCGATCGAGCCCGAAACAGCTATCGGCACAGCAGAACCCTCCGGCGTCGTGGTGGTTGACCTCAGTCGAGCCTAAACGCCGGAGGGTCCCGGTCTGACGTCAGGGCGTCAGTTGAACGAATCGCCGCAGGCGCAGGAGCCGGTGGCGTTGGGGTTATCGATGGTGAAACCCTGCTTCTCGATGGTGTCGACGAAGTCGATCTTCGCCCCCAGCAGGAACGGCGCACTCATCCGATCGACAGCCAGGTTGACGCCGCCGAAATCGGTGTTGACGTCGCCGTCCAGGCTGCGGTCGTCGAAGTACAGCTGGTAACGCAGGCCGGCACAGCCGCCGGGCTGCACCTCGATGCGCAGCGATAGATCCGCGCGCCCCTCCTGGTCCAGCAGCGCCTTCGCCTTGGCCGCGGCCGCGTCGGTGAGCACCACGCCGGTCGCCGCGGTCTCCGCGGTAGTGACGTTCAGGTCAGCCGTCGTCATACTTCATTCTCCTCACACACAGGTGTAGATAACCAACGGTACTCCAATCCTGGCTATTCCCTGCCGGACGGCGTCTCGACCATCGCCGACCAGCGCTGCGCGACCTCCGCCGCCAGGCCCTCCAGCTGCGGCGCGGCCTCCGTCATGGCGCGCTCTACGGACCCTGCTCTGTCGACCAGCGAGAACAGTTCGCCCACGCCGGCGGCATCCGCCTCGGCGCGGGTGACCGCCACCTGACCTGCGAGGACCCACGTCGGGCAGCCGTGCCGTGCAGCGCGGGCGGCGAGCGCCGTCACCACTTTGCCGCGCAACGACTGCGCGTCGAACCGTCCCTCGCCGGTGAGTACCAGGCCGGCCTCGTCGAGCTTGGCGTCCTGCCCGGTGGCGGCCGCGATCACATCGGCGCCGGACTCGCGGGTGGCACCCAGGGCGAGCAGGGCAGCTCCGATCCCGCCGGCTGCCCCGGCACCGGGAAGATGGGCCACCGACCGGCCCGTCGCCTCCCACCACGCCGAGGCGACTGCCTCGTTCCGCTCTTCGAGGGCGGTCACCAGGTCGAGGGACGCACCCTTCTGCGGTCCGAAGACCTCCGCGGCCCCGTGGGGACCCAGCAACGGGTGCTCGACGTCGGTCGCCGCGACGAGTTCGATTCCCGAGAGCGCCCGCGCCGCGCCGGCGAACCCGCCGAACGTCTCCGCGATGCCGAATCCGGCGTCCGTACAACTGGATCCGCCCAGCCCGACGACGACCCGGGTCGCGCCGCAGCGCACCGCATCGGCGATCAACTCGCCCACCCCGCGCGAGGACGCCGCCATCGCCGTGTCCTCGGTGGGGCCGTCCGGCAGCAGGTGCAGGCCGCAGGCCTGGGCACACTCGATGTAGGCGGTACCGCCGTCCACGAGGTACTCGGCAGGCGTGGGATCCCCGAGGGGCCCCGGCACCGTCAGCACCCGCCGGGTGCCGAACGCCGAGGCGAGCACGTCCACGAAGCCCGGCCCGCCGTCGGACTGCGGCGCGAGCTCGAGCACGTCGTCCGGCCGCACCGCCGACCACCCGGCAGCGATCCGGTCGGCGGCGGCCACGGCGTCGAGGGTGTTCCCGAACGAGTCCGGAGCGATCAGGACCCGCAAGCGCGCCGGGACTTCCGCCGCTTGTTCCGCCGGTTCGCCGACCCGCGCCGCCCCCGGTCCGTCCGTCCCCCGTGCCCCACGCGCGTCCTGGCCTGACATGCGACGAAGTATAGATTCGCCGTCCACCCCCGGCAGCGCGGCGCCGGGCCGGGGCGTCGCGAGGCGCCGCGCGTCATCTTCTACGCTGGTCAGCGTGAAGCTCCCGTGGAACAAGGACGCCCCGGACGCGGGCGGCGACCAGACCGATGCGACCGCCGGCGCAGAAGTACTGGACGACGCCGCGCCGCGCCGCACGCCCGGCAAGGGCCGCCCGACCCCCAGCCGCCGCCAGGCGGAGAACCGGCGCCGCGGACCCGTCGCGCCCGCGCCGATGACCCGCAAGGAGGCGCGCTCACGGCGCAAGGAGACGGCGCCCGTGCTGAGCAAGGAGGAGAAGCGCGAGGCCTCGACCAAGCGTCGCTCCGCGGCTGCCGACCGGCGCGAGCGGATGATGGCCGGCGAGGAGAAGTATCTCCCGGTCCGGGAGAAGGGCGAGGTCAAGCGGTACACCCGCAGCCTCGTCGACTCCCGGCGCTACGTTTCGACGCTGTTCATCCCGGTCGCGCTGGTCGTGATGGTCTACATGTTCATCGTGATCAAGGACCCGCTCCTGTCCTCGCTGGCGATGCCGATCCTGTTGGTGTTCGTGGCCATCATGGTGATCGAGGGACTCCTGGTGGGCCGCAGCATCAACCGCAAGGTGCAGGCCCGGTTCCCGGGCACCACGGAGGCCGGGTTCCGGCTCGGCTGGTATGCCTTCATGCGATCGACGCAGTTGCGCCGCATGCGGATTCCGCGGCCCCAGGTCAAGCCCGGCGACGCGGTCTGATCCGTGGCGGTCACCCTCGTTCTGGGCGGCGTCCGGTCGGGTAAGTCGGCCTTCGCCGAGTCCCTACTCCCCGCCGCGGCACGCTACGTCGCCACGGCCGCCGCCGCGGTGGGCGTCGATCACGACTTCCGCGCCCGCATCGATGTGCATCGCGCGCGACGCCCGGCGGGCTGGTCCACCGTCGAGACCGCCGACATCACAACGCTGCTGACGACCGGCCCCTATCCCGCCACCCTCGTCGACGACCTCGGTGGCTGGCTCACGGCCACACTCGACGGTGCCGGGGCGTGGGACGCACCGGCCGCCGTGCTCGAGCCCGCGGTCGCCGCGCTGGTCGCGGCGATCGCCGCCTACCCCGGCGACCTCGTACTCGTGAGCCCGGAGGTCGGTTTCTCGCTCGTCCCGACCACGCAGGCGGGCAGGGTGTTCCAGGACTCCCTCGGCGGCCTCAACACCGCCGTCGCCGCGGTCGCCGACCGCGTCGAGCTGGTGGTCGCGGGTCTTCCGCTGCCGCTCAAGGGTTCCGCCGCATCGAGGGCCGACGGTGCCGCGCTCACCCCCGCCGGTGCCGTGTTGCTCACCAGAGACATCGACCCCGACGGTCCCGACGCGACGGTCGCCGGTGTGGCCGCGGTTCCCGTCCCCGAGCCGATCGCCCCGCCCGCGCCGATCACGCCGCCCGAGCCCGTCGCGCTACCCGAGCCCGAGGCCGGCACGGAACCACTGCGTTTCGCACCGGTGGACGCGCCCGATCCGGAGGTCGCGGCGCAGGCCCGGGCGCGGCAGCTCGAGCTCACGAAGCCCGCCGGCTCTCTGGGGCGGCTCGAGGAGCTGGGTATCTGGGCGTCGGCGTGCCAAGGCGTCTGCCCGCCGAAGTTGTTCGAGCGCATGCGGATCGTGGTGTTCGCGGGCGACCACGGCGTCACCGCGGGCGGCGTGTCCGCGTACCCGCCCGAGGTGACGGCGCAGATGGTCGCCAACTTCTCCGCGGATGGCGCAGCGGTGAATGTCCTTGCGAGGCAGGCCGGCGCGACCGTTCGCGTGGAGGACATCGCGGTCCTGTCCGATACCTCCCCCGAGATCAGCCGCCACAAGGTGCGCCGCTCGTCCGGGAACCTCGCCGTAGAGGATGCACTCAGCGACGCTGAGACGATCGCGGCGATCGCAGTCGGCCGCGCCATCGCGGACGACGAGATCGACTCCGGCGCCGACCTGCTGGTCGCCGGCGACATGGGCATCGGCAACACCACCCCAGCGGCCGTGCTGATCGGCACGATCACCGACAACGAACCGGCCGTCGTGATCGGCCGCGGTACGGGGATCGACGACAACGGGTGGATGCGCAAGGTGGCCGCGGTCCGCGACGGCATGTGGCGGGCGCGACCATCCGCGCGTGACCCGAAGTCTTTGCTGCGCAAGGCGGGCGGCGCAGACCTCGCCGCAATGGCCGGTTTTCTGGCACAGGCCGCACTGCGGCGCACCCCCGTCGTGCTCGACGGTGTCGTCGTCACCGCGGCCGCGCTCGTGGCCGCGGAGCTCGCGCCCGGCGCGCAGGCCTGGTGGGTCGCCGGGCACCGCAGCGCCGAGCCCGCGCACACCCTCGCCCTCGCGCATCTCGGCCTGGAACCGTTGCTGGAGTTCGGGATGCGGCTCGGCGAGGGGAGCGGCGCGGCCACCGCGCTGCCGCTCGTGCAGTCGTCGGTAGCGATCCTCGGGCAGATGGCGACGTTCGGCGAGGCCGGCGTCAGCGAGGGCTGACATGCTGCGCGCCGTCGCGACCGCCGTCTCGTGGATGACGGTCCTGCCGGTGCCGCGCCGCCTCACGCCCGCGCCGACCCGCGAGAGCGCCGGAGCCGTGATCGCTGCGGTGCCGGTGGCCGGTGTGCTGGTCGGCGCCGCGGTGACCGCCGTCGCGTGGGTGTCGACGGTGGCGGGCCTGTCGCCGCTGCTCGCCGGGGTGCTCGCTGTCGGGGCGGCCGCACTGGTCACGCGCGGCATGCACCTGGATGCGCTCGCCGACTGCGCCGACGGCCTCGGCACCTACGGTCCGCCCGAGCGGGCCCGGGAGGTGATGCGGCAGGGCACGATCGGCGCGTTCGGCGCCGTGGCACTGGTGCTCGTCCTGCTGGCCGAGGTCGCCGCCGTGGCGACGCTCGCCGGCCACTGTCGCTGGTACGCGATCGGCGTCGCGGTCGCCGCCTCGCGGGTCGCCGCGGTGATCGGCTGCCGCCGCGGCTGGGGCCCGGCGAATCCCGACGGTTTCGGTGCCCTCACGGCGGGAACACAACACCCCGCTGTGGTGTCGACCTGGTCCGCGATCGCGTGCGCCGCTGCGATACCGGCGTCGTCGGTCGCGTGGCACGGCCCGGTCGCCGTCGCCGCTGCCCTTGCGGTTGCCGCGCTGGTAATGCGGCACTGCGTCCGCCGCTTCGGCGGCAGCAGCGGCGACGTCTACGGCCTGGGAATCGAGACCGCCACCGTCATCGCTTTGGTCGTCATCTCAGCCTGACCAACATGTGCACCGTTCCGTCGGCCTCGCAACCAAAATGTGCACCGTTCCGTCGACACTCTGATGATGTTCCGTCACAACCGTCACGCTCGTGTCGCTGCGCCCGAGCCTTTCCCATCTCGCTCGTCGAACAGCACCATCATCAGCTCCGGCGGTGAGATACCGAATCCGTCGGCGAGCGCCATCAACGTGTTGAGCTTGGGGTTGAACGGCCTACCGGCCTTGTAGTCCCCGACGCCGTTCTCATAGCCCTGGTATGTCTTCGGGTCGATCCCCGTCCTCGCCGCCATCGACTCCTGGGTGAAGCCCCGTTCCTCCCGCAGTCGCCGCAAGCGCGTACCCAGCAGCTTCGCCAGGTGCATCTCGATCGGCGAGGCAGGCACCGGCCAAGCCTTCCGACGCTCGCCGCAGCAGGCCACCGGGTAAACCCCAGGTACCACTGAAACCTGTCGGCTCCCCTTGTTAGATTCGCCTCGCGGGGTTTACCCGGTTGACAAGGGGGATGGCGGGCGATGGTTGACGTTCTCGAACACGACGGCGCCCCGTCTGCCGTGCGGCGCTCGCAGAACGCCTTCGCGGGGGCTCCCGGATCGGTGGTCGTTGTCCGGGACCAGGAGTGGCTCGTCACGGCGGTGGAGCCCACCGCCGACGGATCGTTCGTCCACGTCACGGGACTCTCCGAGCTGGTCCGCGACACGTCGGCGGTGTTCTCCACCGCCCTCGATCGGATCCAGGTGGTCGATCCGACTGCCGTCACCGTCGTCCCCGACACCTCCGAACGATTCCGGCTCAGCCGGCTGTGGCTCGAGTCGATGTTCCGCAAGACCCCGATCGCCGTCACCGACCCCGGCTTCGCCACGGCGCAGGGCGGCCTCGCGAGGCCGCTCGACTACCAGGTCAAGGCAGTCGCCAAGGCGCTCGACCCGGACAAGCTGCGGCCCAGGATCCTGCTCGCCGACTCGGTGGGCCTCGGGAAGACCATCGAGATCGGCATGATCCTGTCCGAGTTGGTCCGGCGCGGCCGGGGCGAACGCATCCTCATCGTCACGCCCAAGCACGTCCTCGAGCAGATGCAGATGGAGCTGTGGACCAGGTTCGCGCTCCCCTTCGTCCGGTTGGATTCGGCTGGCATCCAACGCATCCGGCAGGTGTTGCCCGCCAGCCGCAACCCGTTCACGTACTACAGGCGGGTCATCATCTCGATCGACACGCTCAAGAGCGATCGCTACATCGCGAACCTGCAGAAGCAACGCTGGGACGCGGTCGTCATCGACGAGTCGCACAACGTCACCAACACCGCGTCCCAGAACAACCGCCTCGCGCGGCTGCTGTCCGCGCGCACCGACGCGCTGATCCTCGCCTCCGCGACCCCGCACAACGGCCGCGCGGAATCCTTCGCCGAGCTGGTGCGCATGCTCGATCCCACCGCCGTCTCCCCCGACGGCGAGCCCGATCTCGACGAGGTCCGCAAGCTCGTCATTCGCCGCCACCGTCATCACCCCGACGTGGCGAGCGAGGTCGGGGCCGACTGGGCCGAGCGGCAACCGCCCCGCAACCTGACGGTGCCGGCAACCCCGGCCGAGGACGCCATCGCGCGTGAGCTCGAGGACGTCTGGCTCTGGCCGGCCGACGGCGGCACGCCGTACTCCGGCAAGACCTCGTCGCTGTTCCCGTGGACGCTCGCGAAGGCCTTCCTCTCCTCCCCCGCAGCGCTGATGCAGACGGTCCGCGAGCGGCGTCGCCGCCTCGACATGTCCCCCGTGGCGGCGAAGGAACGCCACGCCCTCGACGTCCTCGCCGACCTCACCGAGGCGGTGCCGATCGTGAAGTCGGCCAAGTACATTGCGCTGAAGGACCTACTCGCTGAGATCGGCGTCGGCCCGGGCAGCGACACCCGGGTGGTGATCTTCGCCGAGCGCGTGGCGACCCTGACAGCCCTCGCCGAGGCACTGGCGACGGACCTGAAACTGAAGCCCACCCAGGGTGATTCGCTCGATCCGGTCGCCGTGCTGCACGGCGGGCTCAGCGACATCGAGCAGACGGACATCGTCGAATCGTTCAAGCTCGAGTCCTCGCCGATCCGGATCCTCGTCACGGGTGACGTGGCCTCCGAGGGCGTCAACCTGCACTCCCAGTGCCACAACCTGATCCACTACGACATCCCGTGGAGCCTGATCCGGATCGAACAGCGCAACGGCCGCATCGACCGCTACGGGCAGCGCCGCCGGCCGCACATCACGACGCTGCTACTCACCCCGTCCACCGCGCACTTCGCGGGCGACATCCGCGTCCTCACGCGCCTGGTCGAGCGCGAACACGAGGCGCACAAAGCACTCGGAGACACCTCGTCGCTGATGGGCACGTACGACGTGAAGGCCGAGGAGGAGTCGATCCGCCAGGTCCTCGCCGGCCAGCAGGAGCTCGACGCGGTGGTCAAGACCGTCGATCAAGTTGCCGACGGTGGCGGCCTCGACGCCTTCTTCGCGAGCCTCGCGCTAGGTCAGATCGACCAGGACGACGGTGACGCGCAGTACGAGACGGCCCTCGACACCGCCTCCCCGGGGGTCTACGAGTCCGACTTCACATTCCTCTCCGACGCGCTGCTCGAGTTCCTGAAGACCCCGCAGCTGCAGCCCCCCAACGGCGTGGGCTGGACTGTCCACAAAAAGTATTCGATCGCGAGCCTCACCCCGCCGAAGGACCTGACCCAGCGCCTCAAGGTGCTCCCCCAGGACTACCTCACCGCGCGGCGAGTGACCGATACCTACAAGCTCGCCTACACCGCCGCGCGCGGCGAGGAGGAGCTGAAGCAAGCCCGCACCGGCGCCTCCACGTCGACCTGGCCGGAGGCCCACTACCTCGCGCCGCTGCACCCCATCCTCGACTGGGCGGCCGACCGCGCGCTCGCCGAGCTGGGCCGCGCGCAGATCTACGCCGTGCGCGGCGCGGTCCTGTTCCCGACGGTGCTCGTCCAGGTCACGCAGACCAACGGCCGCGGCCAGGTGGTCGCCGCCGGCTACTACACGGTGGCCTTCCCCGACCCGGACGAGCCGAGCGCCTCGCTCGCGATGCCGCACACGACCGCCCACGAGGCCGTCGCCGAGCTGAAGCTCGCCGAGGTCAACACCTGCGACATCACCGATGTCCAGGCGCTGCAGCCCCTCGTCGCGGCCGCGGTGCGCGCCGCCGATGCGAACGCCGAGCAGCAGGCCGAGGCCATCCGCCGCGAGACCGCCGCGCGGATCGGCGCATGGATGCGGCGCTCCCACCGATGGCAGGAGGAGGCCGGGACGCTGATCAAGCGCTCCGAGCTGGTCGAGCAGAGCAAGCGGATCACGGAGGAGCAGGAGCTCGCCGTCGCGATGAATCCCGCACGGCGCCTCACCCGCCCGCTGATCGTCGTCCTCCCCCTCGGATCGGAGAGCTGACCGTGCCCGCATCTGACGCGCTGATCGTCGGCGACGAGTTCCTCAGCGAGCATTACTTCACCACCGATGCCACGTCGCAGTCGTTCCAGGCGAAGACCATCGAGCGACGCAAGCAGTGGGATGCCGCGCGGGCGGACGGCGTCATGCGACCCGCTCGCTCCGCTCCCGGCGTCGGTACCGCCACTACGCGCGGCCGCTACACCGAGTCCCGGAACCAGCTGGGCCGCAGCCTCAGTGCGCTCGCGGAGAACGCCGACGCGGACACGCTCGACCCGCTCTACGCAGAGCTGCGGTCGATCCTCGGCTTCGACAACGCCGTCCGCTGGGACATCGAACGCGTCGGCAGCTCGGAGACCGAGCCCGGCCCGGTCCTGGAGTTCCGCACGCGCGGACTCACCGGCCCCGCACCATTCGTGATCGTCGAGGCCGCCGGCGACCTGAGACTCGAAGACCTGCTGGCCAAGCACGAGAAGACGCTGCTGCGCGCGTACCACCGGGATGATGCGGACCTGGTCTTCTCCGTCGCCTCCCTGCTGTCCACGCTCTTCGTCGACGACGACGGCCCGCGGTTCGCGCTCGTGCTCGCCGGCGGCGTCGCGCTCGTCACCGAACGCGAGCGGTGGCTCGAGGGCCGCTACCTTGCCGTCGACCTGCAGCTCGTCGGCGACCGGAACGATGACAAGCGCGGCGGCGAGATCGACCGCGCCCTCACGTGCCTCGACGCCGACTCCCTCGCCCCGGACGCCGACGGTGACATCTGGTGGGCGACGGTGCTGGACGAGTCGGTCAAGCACACCGTCGGCGTCTCCAAGGATCTGCGCGAGGGCGTGCGGCTGTCGATCGAGATCATCGCCAACGAGGTGGTGGGCCGCCGTGCGGCCCAGGGACTCCTGCCGCTTCCGGCCGATCAGGCGCAGGTGCTCGCCGGGCAGTCGCTGCGCTTCCTCTACCGCGTGCTGTTCCTGCTATACGCCGAGGCGACCCCCGAGCTGGGCGTGCTGCCCACGGGCGTACCGGCATACGAGCAGGGGTACAGCCTCGACCGGCTCCGCGAGCTGCTGCCCGTCGAGATCACCAACCTGAGCGCGCAGTCGAAGACACACTTCTACGACTCGCTGGCGGTTCTGTTCGAGCTGGTCGACCAGGGCCATGACGGTGGCGCCGCTGCGAACGATGCCGCCTACGAGGAGGGCCTCAAGTTCGGCGCGCTGCGCGCGGATCTGTTCCGCCCCGAGGCGATCTCGCTCATCGCAGAGGTGAAGCTGGGCGACGCGGAGTTGCAGCGCGTACTGCAACTACTCCTGCAGACGAAGCCGATGCGAGGCCGCGACCGCGGGTATGTGTCCTACGCGGAGCTGGGCATCAACCAGCTGGGCGCCGTGTACGAGGGCCTGATGAGCTACACCGGCTTCTTCGCCGGGGAGGATCTGTACGAGGTCGCGAAACACGGTGACCCGGAGGATGGTTCGTGGGTGGTCCCCGAGGACCGGATCGCGTCGATCTCCCCCGCCGACTTCGTGAAGGCGCCGGACGAGAACGGCGAGCTCAAGCCGGTCGTGCACCGGCGCGGCACGTTCGTGTTCCGGCTCGCCGGCCGCGAGCGGCAGCAGTCGGCCTCGTACTACACGCCGGAGGTGTTGACCCGCTTCACCGTCGGCCAGGCCCTGGAGGAGCTGCTCGACCAGGACGACACGACGACCACCGCCGAGCAGATCCTCGAGCTCACGGTCTGCGAGCCCGCGATGGGCTCCGGCGCGTTCGCGATCGAGGCCGTGCGCCAGCTCGCCGAGCAGTACCTCAAGCGGCGGCAGGACGAGCTGGGCGAGCGTATCGATCCCGAGCGGTACGCGATCGAGCTGCAGCACGTGAAGTCCTACCTCGCGCTGCACAACGTCTACGGCGTCGACCTCAACGCCACCGCCGTCGAATTCGCCGAGATCACGCTGTGGCTCGACACGATGGGGCCCGGGCTCGCGGCACCCTGGTTCGGCCTGCACCTGCGCCGCGGCAACTCGCTGATCGGCGCGCGCCACTCCGTGGTCGTCGCGGACCAGGTCACCGACCGCGGCTACCTCGAGGCGACGCCCGTGGATGTGGTTCTGGGCGAGTCGATCCCGCACAACTCGGTGCACACCTTCCTGCTGCCGACCACCGGCTGGGGCTCGACGGTGGACGCCAAGGAGGCGAGGAACCTCGCTTCCGAGACCACCGCGAAGCTCAAGGACTGGCGGAAGACCTTCCGCAAGAAGCCGACCGCCGCCCAAGTCCGACGACTCCGCGACCTCGCTATCCGCACCGAGACGCTGTGGGCCTTCGCTCTGCGGCGGTTGGAGATCGCGGAATCCGAGATCCGCCGCGACATCCCGCTGTGGGGCCGCGAATTCGTCCCCACCGGCGGCGCCGTGAGCCGCGAGCAGATCGAGGAGTCCCTCGCCGACCAGAACGGCGCCTACCGACGCCTGCGGCGGGTCATGGACACCTGGTGCGCCCTCTGGTTCTGGCCGCTCACCGACGGTGACCGCACCGTCGACGATGTCATCATCGAGCCGCCCGGCGTCGACGAGTGGATCGGTACGCTCACCGACCTGCTCGGTACGCCGGTGAAGGAGACACGAGGCGAAAAAGCCGGTCAGGGCAACCTCTACGAGGTGTCCACATGGGCGGAGCTCACCGACGCCGAGGAGTCGGACTTGCTTTTCGCGCAGGCGAAGCCGGTCGACACCGTGCTCGCCGCCCACCCATGGCTCACAGTGGCCCAGCGCGTCGCCGACCGCCAAGGCTTCTTCCATTGGGAACTCGACTTCGCCCCCATCTTCGCCCGCGGCGGGTTCGATCTGCAGGTCGGGAATCCCCCGTGGGTGCGACCACGGTCCGATGTGGATGCGCTACTTGCCGAGGGTGATCCGTGGTTCCAACTTGTCATTCTGTCGAAGCAGAAGCCTGAGGTCGTAGCCGCTAAGAAGACGCATTCACTCGCGCTGCCCGGGATGGCCGACCTGGTCCTCGACGGCACCACAGACATTGCGGCCACCTCGGCGTTTGTCGGTGACCCCCGGATGTACCCGCACCTCGCAGCTCTGCAACCGGACTTGTACCGGTGCTTCATGGAGCTGACCTGGCGCCACCGCTCACGCACTGGGATCGCAACGCTTATTCATCCTGAATCTCACTTCACAGACGAGAAGGCCACCGCTCTGCGGCACGCGACGTATCGACGGCTCCGCCGGCACTGGCAGTTTGAAAACGCACTGCTACTCTACGAAATCGACAATCATGTGACCTACGGTGTTCACACCTACGCCGGGGAGCGGCCTCCACGCTTTCTCAACGCGTCGTCGCTCTACCACCCCGATACTGTGACGCGGTCACTGGTATACAACGCGCAAGGGCCAGAACCGGGACTCAAAGATAGAGAGGGCAACTGGGACCAGAGCCCTCATTCCTCGCGGGTCGTCATTGTCGACGAGACCGTGCTACAGAGCTGGACAGACATCCTTGAAGAGCCCGGGACCAAACCAGATCGCACCCGCATGGTCTACGCGGTCAACAGCTCGGTGTCGAACGTCCTCGTTGCACTGTCGGCGGCACCACGGCTAGGCAGTCTGCAGCTGGAGTTCTCAGCGGGTTGGCACGAGAAGAGCGACCGCACCAAAGGACGCTTCGATAGCGATTGGGGCGAACCGGCATCCTGGGACGATGTGATCCTGCAGGGGCCTCACCTCTTCGTCTCGTCACCCATCATCAAGGCGCCGAATCACACTCTGCGGTCCAACAAAGACTGGACCGCAACCGATTTCGAAACACTTCAGTCGGCGTCGCTCCCGATTACGACGTACAAGCCGACCGGGGATCGTGAGGTGTACGACGCGCGCTACACCTCGTGGGACATCGTGGGCGAGGACAATGAAGCGCGCCTCGTCCACGCCCGAGACTGCTTCCGCGTCGCCTGGCGCAACATGGCCAACAACACTGCAGAACGCACTCTCGTCCCCGCGCTCATCCCGCCCGGAGCAGCCCACGTACATCCGGTCTACTCTCTGGTCAACCCTGCCGGAGATGCCCTCGAGCTGACCGTCATCTGTGGCGTCATGTCATCGATCGCACACGATTTCGGGATACGTGCGGCGCCGAAGTCAACCATCCCACTCTCATCCCTGCAACGGCTCCCCTGGGTCACCGATCCGCGCATCCAGCGCATGATCGCGACCCGGGCCGCGCGTCTCAACTGCGTCACCGACGCCTACGCCACACTCTGGCAGGACAGCTACGACGACGGAGTTCAAACCGATTCCTGGGCAGGTGGATTCGACCACCGCCGTCGTAGGCCCCTCGGCGACGTCGGCCCCGAGTGGACCCCCGACACCCCGCTCCGCATCGCCGCGGACCGCCGGCAGGCGCTCGTGGAGATCGACGCGCTCGTGGCGCTCGGGCTCGGCATTACCGCGGATGAGCTGTGCACCGTCTATCGCACGCAGTTCCCCGTGCTCTACGGGTACGACCGCAACAAGTACCTGTACGACATGAACGGCCGCCTCGTGCCGCAGGAGGTGCAGGTCAGGTGGCGCAAGAAACAAGACGACCTCACCGAGGAGGAGCGCACCGCCACCAACCAGGCCGGCAACACCTACACCTACGAGCTGCCGTTCCAGTTCCTCGACCGCGAGAAGGACATGCGCGAGGCGTACGCCGTGTTCGAGGCCCGGCTCGCGGACAACGGGGAGGTGTGACCTGTGGCGGAACTCCTGCCCCTCTCGCAGGCCGAAACCATCAAGACCAGCCTGCTCGACTACCTCGGCACCACCTTCGCGCTCGCCGACCCCGACGCGAAGCTGGTGCTCGACGACTTCCTGCAGCACACCGACTCCGGCATGTTCCGCGGGCCCTACGTCCGCCTGCGCCTGCCCTTCCGACCAGCGGACACAGGCTGGCGCGAAACCCTGGACTGGGCCCTGCCTACCAAAGAGGGGGGTTTCACTCCCTACGGTCACCAGGCCGCAGCGTTCGCGCGCCTGTCCAGCTACAACCTCGGCCCGGACAAGTCGCGCCCACTCCCGACGCTCGTCACCACCGGCACCGGCTCGGGCAAGACCGAGACCTTCCTCTACCCGATCCTTGACCACGTGCAGCGCGCGAAACGCCACGGGCAGACGGGAACCAAGGCGCTCATCCTCTACCCGATGAACGCGCTCGCCAACGATCAGGCCGCGCGCCTCACCGAGTTGCTCACCAAGCATCCGGCCCTCGGCGGCATCACCGCGGCTCTCTACACCGGCGAGTCCGGGCCGCAGCGCAGCATGGTCACCAAGGACGGGCTGATCACCGACCGCGAGATCATCCGCGACACCGCGCCGGACATCCTGCTCACCAACTACAAGATGCTCGACCAGCTGCTACTTCGCGCAGCGGACGCGCCGCTGTGGC
This sequence comes from Tsukamurella soli, assembly GCF_039541155.1. NCBI lineage: Bacteria > Bacillati > Actinomycetota > Actinomycetes > Mycobacteriales > Tsukamurellaceae > Tsukamurella > Tsukamurella soli. The sequence continues at coordinate 28,789 of NZ_BAABFR010000015.1, read as the reverse complement.
AGCAGAGCGCCACCAGCCTGCAGTACCTCGTACTCGACGAGTTCCACACCTACGACGGCGCCCAGGGCACCGACGTCTCCATGCTGCTCCGCCGCCTCGGCCAGACCCTCAAGAGCTATTGGCGCGCAGACGAACCCGGCATCACCGACGACGACCGACAGCGACCCCTCGGCCGCATCACCCCCGTCGCCACCTCGGCCACCCTCGGCGACGGCACCAACCCCACCGCGATGCTCGACTTCGCGCACACCGTCTTCGGCGACGTCTTCACCCCCGACTCGGTGGTCACCGAGTCCCGGCTCACCGTCCACGAATGGGCCGAGGGCGCGCGGACGGGCTGGCTGACGGTCGACGAGTCCGACACGGCACGGGACCGGCTCCGCGAGATCCCGCTCGAGGATCGCGCCCCCGCCGACGTCACCCTCGACGTCCTTGCGGCGCTGTACGACAGCGCCCCAGGGCACGTCCGGCACGCCGTCGGCCCGGACGGCGCGGGTCTGCTCGACCTCGTGCGCGCCCACCCCACGGTCCACGAGCTCATCGCCGCGGCCGAATCCGCGACCAGCCTTGCCGACCTCAGCGACGAGCTGGGGCCGGGCACCGTCGAACCCCTGCTGACGATGCTGAGCCACGTCCGCGCCACCGTCGGCCGCGATGCCCCCTCCGTCGAGGTGCACCTGTGGATCCGCGAGCTCACCCGCGTCGACCGTGCCGCCACCGGATCGCCCGAATTCCGCTGGGCCGACGACGGCGTGGTCCTCGAGGACACCGCCCCCGACGACCTGCCCACCACGTTCCTGCCCGCCATCTACTGTCGCCACTGCAACCGCTCCGGCTGGGGCATCACGCTCGCACCCACGGGTCTGGACCTCGACGCGGACGACGCGACGATCCGCCGCCGCGCGATGAACAAAGACGACCGGTTCCGCGCCCTGATCCATGCCCCACTGGAGGCCCTCGACGCCGAGCCGGCCGAGAACGCCCCAACCGCAGCACCGGACGACCCGACCGGCCTCGTCTGGCTGATGGTGGAGGAGCGCCGCATCGCCGCGACGCGCCCCGATGACGGCACGATCGCCGAGGGCCTCGCCCTCCCCGTCCTGATGAACCTGGGCGCCGACGCCGGGGCCGACTCGATCAAGGACACCTGCCCGTCGTGCCGCCAACCAGAGGGCATCCGGTTCCTCGGCTCCGCGATCGCGACGATGCTCTCGGTGTCGCTGTCCACGCTGTTCGGCACGCCGCAGCTCGACGGCCGCGAGAAGCGCGCGCTCGTCTTCACCGACAGCGTCCAGGACGCCGCGCACCGCGCCGGCTTCGTGCAGGCCCGCTCGCACGCCCTCACCCTGCGCACGCTCATCCGGCAGGCCCTGGCCGACGGTGCTGCCGACCTCGACTCCCTCACACACCGGGTACTGGCCCTGGCGGGCGACAGCCAGAACGCCCGATACCGCCTGCTGCCACCTGAACTGGCAGAGCGCAGCGACTTCGCGAAGTTCTGGGCGACGAAGACGGCGGCCGGGATCCCGCCGAAGCTCCGCGCCGCGATGATCAAACGCCTGCTGCTGGACATCGAGCTCGAATTCGGCCTGCGGTCCGGCGTCGGTCGCACGCTCGAGCGCACAGGCACGGCGCTCACGTATATCGATGTGCCGGAGGCGAGACTGCTCTCGATCGCCCGGGGGGCGCTGCAGTCCGACGGGGTTCAGCTGACCCTCGACGACGCACCAGACACGAGCCTGTCCCGCTGGGTGCACGGCGTGCTTCTGCACATGCACCAGCGCGGCGCGATCGGCCACCCCTGGTTCGAGCGCTTCCGCCAAGAGGACGGCAACCGCTGGTGGATCACCGGCGGCCGCAAGCGGACCGAGGGCATGCCGGGGTTCGGCCGCGGCACCTCGGCGCCCGGCTACCCCATCACGGGCAAGACCGGCGACACCGACCTCGAGCCGATCGCCTCGCCCCGCGGCTGGTACGCCAACTGGACCGCGCAGGTGCTCGGCCTCACCCCGATCGAGGGTGGAACCCTCGCGCGTGCCCTGTTCGACCGGCTACACCACCGGGATGTGCTGGCGCGCAGCACTACCCAGTCCGGCGCGCACACCTACGATCTCCCACCGTCGTCCATCATCGCCCGCGCCGTCATGCCCGAGGAGCTTGCGGAGGGCGAACTCTCGCTGATCTGCTCCACCTGCGGGGCGTCCGTGTACACCGACCCGGCGGTGGTCGAGAAGCTCCGCGGCGCGCCCTGCCTGGTGTTGCGCTGCGAGGGCACGCTGGGCAGCCACACCATCGACGACAACTTCTACCGACAGATGTACGCCGCCACCGACATCCGGCGCGTAGTGGCTCGCGAGCACACCAGCCTGCTGCCGGACGAGACGCGGCTCGAGTACGAGAACCGGTTCAAGATGGCCGATCCCCCGCCAGACGCGCCGAATGTCCTCGTCGCGACGCCCACGCTGGAGATGGGCATCGACATCGGCGACCTGTCCGCGGTCATGCTGTCGTCACTGCCGCGCACTGTCGCCTCGTACCTGCAGCGGGTCGGCCGGGCCGGACGCCTCACGGGCAACGCACTCGCCCTTGCGTACGTGACAGCGCGAGGCGACCAGCTGCCGCGGTTCCTACACCCGGACGAGACCATCAACGGCACGGTCCGACCCCCGGCAACCTACCTCGACGCGGAGGAGATCCTGCGGCGCCAGTTCATCGCGTCCATCGCCGACCTGCTCGCCCGGCGCTCGGATACGCCGCACCCGCGCACGACGCCCGACGTGCTGAAATCGACTGCGCCGGACACCTATCTGGGCACACTCATCGCCGAGGCGGAGGCCCACGCCACCGAGCTGGTCGACGCCTTCATCAGCGCCTTCCCGCCTCTCGGTGACGATGTGGTGGAGCGGCTGCGCCACTTCCCCCAGGCCACCGCCGGCCCCGCCACCAGCCCGCTCGCGCAGCGCTGCCAGGCCGCCTCACGCGAGTGGACCCGCCGGATCGAGCTGCTGCAGCGCCGCCTCGCGGCGGTCCAACAGCTGATCCCGGATCTGCAGGCCAAGGCCACATCTCCGGCGCACACCTCCGACGACGAGGCCGAGCTGCGCACTGCGGAGGCGACGGTGCGCCTCATCGCCAAGCAACTCGCGAACCTGCGGTCCGAGTACTGGATCAGCGCACTCGAGGTGTTCGGGCTGCTGCCCAACTACACCCTGCTGGACGACACCGTCACCCTCGCAGTATCGGTGAACTGGCGCGATCCGGAGACCGACGGCTTCGAGTCGAACGACTTCGAGATCCACCGCGGCTCGGCGCAGGCACTGCGCGACTTCGCCCCCGGATCGAAGTTCTACGCCAACGGTTTCGAGATAGCGATCGACGCCGTCGACCTCGGCGTCGACAGTGAGGAAGTGCACGACTGGGCGTGCTGCGCACGGTGCGGGTACATCCAGGACCTCGCCGACACCGCGGGCGGCCCGGCACCGTCGGCCTGCCCGCGCTGCAAGTCGCAGACGATCTCCGATGCCGGGCAACGCCTTCCGGTCGTGGAGCTGAAGAACGTCTCGTCGGTGATCCGCCGCGAGGAGGCCACCATCGACGACGCCAGCGACGAACGATCGCGCCAGCTGTACCGCGTGGTCGCGGCCGCCGATACCGATCCGGAACATTGCGATGCTCGATGGTTCGTCGAGGGGCTGGGCCTCGGGGTCGTCCACGCCCGCCGGCTGCATCTGCGCTGGCTGAACATGGGAACCGCACTGAGCGCGGGCAGTTCACGGCTGGTCGCCGGTCAGGAGATCGAGGCGTCGCTGTTCCGGGTATGCCGGGAGTGCGGCAAGCTCGACCACTCCTCACGGTCGAACCGCCCGGCCGAGCACCGGCCGTGGTGCCCGCTCCGCACCGCACTGGATGAGGACACCGTCTCGGTGGCGCTGGCCCGGGAGATGACGACGGAGGGCCTCGTCCTGCGGCTGCCGGCGACGATCACCCTCGGCGACTCGTTCGCGGTGCCGTCCCTGGCCGCGGCCCTGCTGCTCGGGCTGCGCCAGCGCCTCGGCGGCTCCCCCGACCATCTGCAGGTGACGGCCATCTGGGAGCCGGCGGGCGACGATACGCAGCGCCCCGCGCTGCTGCTGCACGACACCGTGCCCGGCGGCACCGGCTACCTCGCCGACCTCGCCCGGGCCGAGGCCGTGTGGGACCTGCTGCACCGCGCCAGGGAGATCGTCCACACCTGCGACTGCCGGGCGACGGGCAAGCTCGCGTGCGAGAAATGCCTGCTGCCGTTCGCATCCCTCGCTGACATCCGGTTCACCTCGCGGGCATCGGCCGATCAGCACCTGACGACGCTGCTCACCGGGCGTGAGCACGCCCCCGACGAGGAGTCCGTGGTCCCCGCCGCAATGCCCTGGCAGGTGACCGAGATCGAGCCCGAGATCGTGGACGACGAGTCCGACCTCGAGAAGCGCTTCCGGGTCGCGTTCCGCAGGCGGCTCGAGGCGCTCGGCGCGACCATCGCGGAGAAGCCGACGGATCGCGGTGTGGTGTGGGACATCTCGCTCGGGTCGATGAACCGCTGGACGCTGCGGCCGCAGGAGAACGTGCTCGGCAGCAAGCCGGATTTCGTGCTCACCTCGGCGCGCGCGGGTGTGCCGCCCACCGCCATCTTCACGGACGGCTGGCAGTTTCACGCGAGCGCCACGCACAACCGCGTAGCGGACGACGCCGAGAAGCGCCGGAACCTCCGCGACGGCGGGTACCAGGTGATCGCCGTCACCCGGGACGACGTCGACGGTGTCGTGCTCACGTCGCCGGTCCTGCGCACGGCCGCAACGAAACCAGTGCTACAGGCCGCCGGCGACCAGCTGTCGAAGAGCGCCCTGGAGCTCACGTTCGGCAACGCGATCGACCTGCTGATCGCGTGGATCCAGGACCCGTCCCGCGATGCGCGCAAGCAACTCGCCCACTGGGCACCGCTGATGGCGGTCCACAGTCTGGGCACCCGAGGCATGCGCACGTCGTCGCCGTCCGTCCTCGAGGCGGCGCTGGCGCAACTCGACGACGGGGTCACCGCGGCCAACGGCGACGTGTTCGTAGGCGGCGGAGGCGATCTCGCGCTCTCGATGCGGATCCGACCTCTGCCGACGGGAGGGGTCGACGTCTCCGACGTCGCGGTGGTGTTCGACGATGACGACCACAGCATCTCGCTCGACGCCAAGGACGCGTGGCGCGAGTGGCTGCACTGGTCGAACCTGCTCAACTTCCGCGTCCTCGGCGCCGACGTGACCACGCGGCGACACGCCGCACATGCGGCACCGTCGCCGGCGGGACAGGCGGCGAGCGCCGCACCGGCGCCAACGGTCACCGTCGGCCTCACCGGGGCCTGGCTCGAGGCGTACGAGTCCACGCTCGAGCAGTCCCTGATCCTGCTGCTGGCCGAGGCGGGCGTCCCGGCGCCGACGGTGGGCGAGGAGGCCGCGGGGGGCGTCCCGATCGAGATCTCCTGGCCCGAGCACAGACTCGCGGTGGACGTGGACCTCGCCGACGACGATCGCGCCGACCTCATCGCCGACGGCTGGACCCTGTGCCCCGCCGACGTCGACGCCGTCCGTGAAGCCCTGCACGAGAGAGGTGCCTGATGCCGCAGATCATCCTCGGCCCCGGACTGGACAAGATCGACGGGAGCCTGCAGAAGGCGACCTACCAGTTCCTGACGAAGCTCGCGAAGAACGACGCCACCCCCGGCCTGCACGTCGAGCCGATGAAGAACGCCGTCGACCCTCGGGCCCGCACCGGGCGCGTGAATGACAACTATCGCGCGGTGCTGTTCAAGATCCAAGGCAGCGGCGGCGAAGCGCACTATGTGTTCGCGGGGACCTACCCACACGACGAGGCGATCGAGATCGCGAAGTCGTCTCGCATGGATATCAACCCGCGCAACGGGGTCGGTGAGCTGATCCCCGTCGCCACCACCCCGGAGCCGATCAGGCAGGTGCCCACACAGCCGCGCCATGCCGAACCGACCCCCGCGCCGGCACCCTCCGGCCCGCGGTCCCGCTCGCTGCGCCAGCGTGAGTTCACCGTCGACTATCTGGCCGACCTCGGCTTCGCCGCCGAGTTCGCGGCCGGAGCACTGGATCTCACCGATTCGACCGGCCTGCTGGAATATGCGGAGTCGGCGCCCGCGACCTGGCAGGGCCACGCACTGCTCGACCTTTTCACCGGCGAGAGCATCTCCGAGGTGCGGAAGCGGTACGGGCTCGACGACGCCGCACCGGTCGGCGAGACCGAGGACGACCGCTTACTCAACGCGCTGCAGCACCCGGCCGCCCAGATGGAGTTCGCGTTCATCGACGATGACGACGAGCTCCGGGCGGCGATCGAGAACCCGAACTTCACCGCGTGGCGCGTCTTCCTCCACCCCGAGCAACGCGCCCTGACCACCAAGAACTTCAGCGGCTCCGCGCGGATCACGGGCGGCGCCGGCACCGGCAAGACGGTGGTGCTGATCCACCGCACCCGGGATCTGTGGCGGCGAAACCCGCAGGCCCGCATCGTGTTGACCACGTTCAACCGGACGCTCGCCGAGAGTCTGAAGGAGCAGATCCAGCTACTCGAACCAAAGATCGGCCTCGCGAAGGACCTCGGCGACGCCGGTGTGTACATCGCGAGCGTCGACCAGATCGCGCACCGCGTGGTGAGCCATGCGGGCGACCTCGGGGGCCGGGACGGGAACCCCGGCCCGGTCGCCGCGGTGCTCGGGCCGCGTACCGCGCAGATCCGCAGCACCCGCGCCGGACGGTGGCAGGCGGCCGCCGAACAGGCGGGTGCCGGGCTGCCCCGCGAGCTCACCACCCCGGGCTTCCTCGAGGCCGAGTACGCGATGATCGTCCTCCCGAACGCCATCACCACGTCCGCCGAGTACCTCAAGGTGCGTCGTCCCGGCCGCGGCGTCGCCCTGAACCGCGCACGGCGGCAGGGGGTCTGGAACGTCATCGCCGCGTATCGCGCGGCGGCCGCCGCGGAGGCGACCGTCGACTACGAGGAGAAGGCGGCGATCGCCGTCCGGGTGCTGCAGGAGCAGGGTCCGGCCGCGGATCACGTCCTGGTCGACGAGGGCCAGGACCTGAGCCCGTCGCGTTTCCAGCTGCTGCGCGCACTGGCAGTGGAGGGACCGAATGATCTGTTCATCGCCGAGGACGGCCACCAGCGGATCTACGGGCAGAAGCTCACGCTCAGCCACTACGGCATCAACGTGCGCGGGCGTGCGTCGGCGCGACTCACGCTGAACTACCGCACCACCGAACAGAACCTCCGCTTCGCGCTGCGCATCCTCGAGGGCCAGGACTTCACCGATCTCGACGGTGAGAGCGACACCGTCGACCAGTACCATTCGGCTCGGAAGGGTCCGGATCCCGAACTGATACAGGTTGATTCGCTGGCCGAGGAGTATCAGCGCGTGGCCCAGCTGATCGATGAGTGGAAGGCCAAGAAGGTCGCGCCGGAGAGCATCGGCCTGCTGGTCGCGACCCGCGACAAGGCCGAGCGTCTCGTGCGCGCGCTGGGCGAGCACGGCGTGCACGTGACCTTCGTCGACCGCGACGCGGCCGGCCGCGCGGGCCTCCCGCAGGTGATGACGATGCATCGCAGCAAGGGCATGGAATTCGCCTGCGCGATCCTGGTGGGCGTCGGCGCCGCCAACGTCCCCCGCAAGTACGTGATCGACTCCCTCCCCGACGGCGACCGCGAGGACGCGCTGCAGCGCGAACGCTCCCTGCTCTACGTCGCCGCCACCCGCGCCCGTGACACACTCGTCGTCATGTGGACCGGGACCCGAAGCGAACTACTCGGCTGACTCCCCTACCCAACATGTGCACCGTTCCGTCGACCGCGGGCAGTCCTACAGGGGACGGCGATCATCGGAGCTCGATCAACCGGTTGCCGGCGACGATCATCTCAACGATCTGTTCGACGAGTGGAACAAACCACTCGATGAGAGCGGCACGTCTTGTGTTGCCGATCCGTATCCACACGATGACAGGTGCGTCGCCGTCGAGAGCGAGCATGTCGGCGAAGTCTCCATCCTTGGTGATCGCGGCTGCGTCATGCTGCAGCGCATACGCCCACACGACACCGTCGGGGCTATCAACTGGACCGATGTCGACAACATGCCCAGCTCAACGTTCAGGATGCGTCGAGGATGGCGTGATCCGCCTGCAGTGCGGCGTACTGGAGGCATGCCCTGACGTCGTCGCTGGTGACATACGGGTAGTCGGCGACGATCTCCTCGATCGTCGCCCCGGACGCCAGCAGCGAAAGCACATCGGAGACGCGCATGCGGGTCCCCCGGATCGCGGGCCGACCGTGAACCACCTGCGGGTCGATCACTATCCGATCAAGCAACGACATGGGTCAACCGTACCGGCAACCGGGGTTACATCGCTCGCCGTTCTACCACTGCCCGGCACAACATGTGCACCGTTCCGTCGGCCCCTGGGCCGACGGAACGGTGCACATGTTGCGTCAGCTGGTCTTCGAGCTGTCGAAGCCCGCCGGCAGCAGGTTGTCGGTGATCGACGCGACGTCCACCTTCTTGGTGATCTGCCCGGCCGCGAGGAACTCGTCGCTGAGCTTCTGCTCCGCGGCCACATCGGCCGCCGTGACCGGCAGGAACTTGTGCTCCTGCGTGGGCAACACCGACTTCGCGTCCGCGAGGCTGATGCCCTCCTCCTCCACCAACGCCTGCGCGAACTGGTCGGGATGCTTATTCGCCCAGTCGAACTCGCGGGCGAGGCGCTTGAACACATCGAGCAGCGCGGCGCGACGTACCGGGTCGTTCAGCGACTTGTCGCTCGCCAGGTAGTAGTCGGCTGTCTGGTCGATCGGCGGCAGGCCGGCGGCCACCACTCGGGCGCCGTTCGAAATCGCCAACGCGGACTGTGGGTTCCAGATCGACCAGGCGTCCACCTTGCCGCTGTTGAACGCGGACGCGGCAGCGGCGGGCGAGAGGAACTCGATCTGCACATCCGACGGCTTCAGACCCACGCTCTCCAGGGCACCCAGGACGAGGCCGTGCGCGGAACTACCCTGTGGCACCGCGATCCGCTTGCCCCGCAGATCCGCGATCGAGTGGATCGAGGAGCCCTTCGGCACGATGATGTTCTCGTCCGCCACCTCCGGATGCAGCGGCTGCGTCACGCCGACGATCTTGAAGCCGTACTCCTGGGCGGCGCCCGTGATCGGCGGCACGTCGCCAACGAAGCCCAGGTCGACCGCGCCCGAAGCGGCCGCCTGCACCAGCGGAGGGCCGTAATCGAAGCGGGCGAAACTCACCTTGTACGGCGCGCCCTGGAACGCGCCGGTGATCTTCGCGAGAGCCTGCGAGCCGTCGCCGCCGTTATCGGCGATCACGAACGAATAGCCGGCCCACTGAGGGTGACTCGTATCCTTCGACGCGAGCGGCGCGCTCTGCGCACTGGATCCGGACGAGCATGCGGCGGCACCCGTCGCGAGCGCGACGGCGAGCACTGCACCCGCGAGGCGGGATGGTCGGAAAGACATGGTAGTGGAGACCTCCTGTTGACAGGACACCGCCGCGGCCCGGGCTTCGGGCCACGGCGGGTCGAGAGAGATGGGTCAGGCCGCGGTGTGGGCGAGGCCGAGTTCGGCGAGGAGTTGGGCCCGCAGACGCTCGCGGGCGGCACTCACTGACCGCTCACCGGCGGTGAGATCGACTGGGTACTCTGCGGATACGCGCCCATGCCCGAGGATGACCACCCGGTCGGCCAGCGCGATCGCCTCGTCGACGTCGTGGGTCACCACGAGCATCGCGGCATTGTGACGCCGCCGGAGTTCCCGGACGGTCTCGTGCATCTTCAGGCGCGTGATCGCGTCGAGCGCGGCGAACGGCTCGTCGAACAGCACCAGCTCCGGGTCTGCGACGAGAGCCCGCGCCAACGACACGCGCTGCGCCTCACCGCCTGAGAGTTCCTTGGGCCAGGCGCGTTCCCGGCCGGCGAGCCCCACCTCGGCAAGCGCGGCGCGCCCCCGCTCGTCGGCGTCCTTCCCCCGCAGCCCGACGGTGACGTTCGGCAACACCCGCTGCCACGGCAGCAGGCGATCGGCCTGGAACACCACCGCACGCCGTGTCGGTACCTCGATACGGCCACCGTCGGGCAGGTCGATGCCGGCGAGCAGACGCAGTAGCGTGCTCTTGCCGCAGCCCGACGGCCCCAGCAGCACAACGAGTTCCGCCGCACCGATGGTCAAGTCGAGGTGGTCCAACACCACCCGCTCCCCGAATCGGCGCACCACGCCGGTCGCCACCACGGCGGGGTCGCCGCCGCGCGCGGCGGCAGCGGATTCGGTGGCGGTCGTGGGCGCACTCATGATGCCTCATATCCGGTGCGCCAACGCAGCAGCACCTTCTCGAGGACCCGCACGAACTGATCGGCGGCGAGCCCGAGGATGGAGTAGATCACCAGGCCGACGAAGACCTGGTCCGTCTGCAGATAGGTCTGCCCCTGGGTGATCAGGAAGCCCAGCCCCTTGTCCGCGTTGACGGTCTCGGCGGCCACCAATCCGAGGATGCTGTACGCGAGCGAGAACCGCAGTCCCACCAGGAATCCCGGCAATGCGCCTGGAGCGATGACCCGGGTGAGTAGGCGGCGCCGATCGACGCCCGCGGTGTGCGCCATCTCGATCAGCCGCTGGTCGATCCCACGGATCGCAGCGAACAGGTTGAGGTACATCGGTACGAACGCACCGAACGCGATCACCAGCACCTTGGGCAGCTCGTCGATACCGAACCATACGACCATCACCGGCAGCACTGCGAGGATCGGGATGGTGTTGAGCACCGAGACGACGCCGTTAAGCAGGTACTCGCCAGTGCGCAGCAGCCCGGACACGACGCCGGTCACAATCCCGACAGCCAACCCGAGCGCCAAACCGAGCGCGGCCCGCCGCAGCGAGACCGCCAGGTCCGGCCCGAGCACCCCCTGCTGCCACAGCCGCACCGCGGCCCGCACGATCGCCGTCGGCGCCGGTGCGTACGTGGGACCGAGCACCCCCGCCAACGCCAGGAACTCCCAGAGCAGCACCACCGCCACGGGCGTCGTGTAGATGCCCAGCGGCCACCGCAAGCGCCGTAGCACCGCGAGCCGGCCGCGCGGCGGCGCGGCGGGTGTGAACACCTCCCGCTCGCCCTCCGACGTAGCGACCACCGCCTTCGACGCCACCACCGAGCGCGGCGCCGCCGCGAGCGTCACGCCGCCACCTCAGCGACCACAGAGTAGTCGCTCGGGTCGCCGACCAGCTGGCGGCTGGGGCGCCCGTCGACGCCCACCGGCACGTCGCCGGCGACGGTGACGCGGTGCAACAGGCGAGGCAGGTCGTCGTAGTTGTCGATCGCGTAGTGCTGGGTGATGCGGTTGTCGAAGATCAGCAGCTGGTCGGGCGACCAACTCCAGCGGATCACGTTCTCGGGACGGGTGACGTGGCGCTGGAAGATCCGCAGCAGGTCGTCCGAGTCGGACTTGCTCAGCCCCACCAGGTTCCGCACGAAGCCACCGATGAACAGGCCGCGCTCGCCGGTCAGCGGGTGCACGCGCACCACCGGATGCTCCACCTCGTAGACGGTGGAGACGAATTGGCGGTGGTGCTCGAGGTACGCATCGGAACTGCCGCGCGGCGGCCGCGCGTAGTCGTACGCGTTGGTGTGCACCGCCCGCAGCGAATCAGCCAGGGCGCGCAGCGATTCCGGCAGGTCGCGATAGGCGCCGGCCGAGTCGGCGATCAGGGTCTCCCCACCGTAGGGCGTGGTGACGATGCTGCGCAGTGTGGTCACCTGGGGCGGGTTGGCGACGAAGGTCACGTCTGTATGCCACTGGTTGGATTTCGAGGTCCCGCTGTCGACGGCGAGGACGTTCTCGGTAGCACCCGGGACGGTGGGGTGGGCACGCGTGATGTCCCCGAACAGCGAGGCGACCCGCTCATGCGCCGCGTCATCGAGACGCACCCCCTCGAAGACGAGGGCCTTGTGCGCGTTGAGTGCGCTGCGTAGCTCGGCAGCGACCTCGGGTCGCTGATCCACGCTCAGATCGACACCATCGACTACGGCGCCGAGGCGACTGGACAGCTTGCGGACGGTGATGGGCATTGTGGAGCCTCCGAGCAGGAATGAGGGGCCGGGCAGGGGCGAAGGGGCCGGGCCGACGTATCCGCCGGCCCGCGTGGCGGTTTCGAAGACGTGCGGCGCTCAATGACAGAGCGCGCTGGCCACTCTCGCCATGTCGACGTGCCGCCGCACCGTGAGACGCGGGTCGCTGGGCATGGCGATGATGCTATGGGGCCCAGCCGGCCCTGACACCCTTCCGAATCGTGGCGATCCCAATCGCAGTGATCGCAAATCCCCCACAGCGCTCCCGTTCCCCGCCCCTCACGGTGCGCGCATCGATCCCGCCCGGACCTACTCCGAGGGCGCGGTCACGAGCCGAACCACACGGTCCACCCCGATCGGGTCACGAGCGCCCGCTGAAGTCGACACACCAGCGGCGCATGCCCACCCCCACGGGCACCGTGCGCCGCTCAGCCGTACATTTCGTCGCCCGGCCGCCACATCCCGTCGCTCAGCCGACCCGGAACGAGCTTCCGATCGTCGACGTCGCGTGCGCACCCGTCACCGTCGCGGTGGTGAACCGGTCTCCGGTGAGTCCGCCCAGCCGGATGGTCGCCGGCTCCTGGGTGTAATTCCCGGACGCACAGTTCGGCCGGCAGACGTTCGTCCACAGCACACCGGTGCCGAGGGCACCCGCAGAGCCCCAGCTCAGCCAGTCGATGTCCTGGACCCAGGCTCCGCCGTCGCCACACAGCAGCGTGACCCGGCTCGGCCGCACCTGGGACGCACCGTATGAACAGTTCTGCAGCACCGGTACCGGCGCCGCCGCCGCTGGTGTGACACCGACGACGACACACGCGCCCACCAACACCACGATCGAGGCGATCCTCCGGAACATCAGCCCAGCGCCGTCATCCAGCCGTGGGTGTCGGCGAGGGTACCGCGCTGGATGCGGGTCAGCGTGTCCCGCAGGGCCATCGTCACCTTGCCGGGCTCGCCGTCGCCGACGACGAAATCCTCAGAAGCCCCCTTCACGCGCCCCACCGGCGTGATCACAGCCGCTGTGCCGCAGGCGAACACCTCGGTGACCGAACCGTCGCGGACGCCCTTCTCGAGCTCGTCGACGCTGATCTTGCGCTCCTCCACACTGAACCCGGCGTCGGCGGCGAGTTGGATCAGCGAGTCGCGGGTGACGCCGGGCAGCAGCGAGCCCGACAGCTCGGGGGTCACGAGCCGCGCGTCGGCGCCGGAGCCGAGCACGAAGAAGAGGTTCATGCCGCCCATCTCCTCGATGTACCTGCGCTCGATGCCGTCCAGCCACACGACCTGGTCACAGCCCTCGTCGGCGGCCTGCGCCTGCGCGAGCAGGGACGCGGCATAGTTGCCGCCGAACTTCGCGGCACCGGTGCCACCGGGCGACGCGCGGACGTACTCCCGCGACAGCCACACCGACACCGGCTTGATCCCCCCGGTGAAGTAGGCGCCCGCGGGCGACGCGATCAGCAGGTAGCGGTACGACTTCGCCGGCCGCACCCCGAGTGCCGCCTCGTCCGCGAAGATGAAGGGCCGCAGATACAGCGCCGCCTCACCGCCGGCCTCGGGCACCCACGCCTTGTCGATGTCCACCAGCTCCCGCAGCGACTGCAGGAACAGGTCGGTCGGCAGCTCGGGGATGGCCAGGCGCCGCGCCGAGCGCTGGAAGCGCGCCGCATTCGCGTCCGGGCGGAAGCTCGCGATCGTGCCGTCCGCGTGTCGGTACGCCTTGAGCCCCTCGAAGATCTCCTGCGCGTAGTGCAGCACCATCGCCGACGGGTCGAGCGCCACCGGTCCGTAGGGCACCACCTCGCCGTCGTGCCAGCCCTGCTCGGGAGTCCAGCGCAGCGACACCATGTGATCCGTGAAGTACCGGCCGAAGCCCGGGCTCGCCAGAATCGCCGCACGCTCGGAGTCGGAGAGCGGAGTCGGGTTCAGATTGCGAGCAAAGGTCAGGCCAGTCGTCATAGGCCAAGATCTTACTGCGGCCCCTCTCCCCCGCTACTTCGTTTTCGCGCCGACGAACGGCGGCACCACGACCTCGCACACCAGCGCCCGGCCGCGCACGTCCACGGAGACCTCGTCGCCGGCCGCGACCCCCGCCGACGAATCGATCAGCGCCAGCGCGATGCCCACCTTCAACGTGGGGCTGAACGTCCCCGACGTCGTCACCCCGATCCGGCCACCGTCGGGCCCCAGCACGTCGAGGTCGGCGCGCAGCACGCCCCGTCCGGTCGCGCGTAGGCCCCACAGCCGCCGCACGGGCCCGGCCGCCTTCTCGGCGAGCAGCGCGTCGCGGCCGACGAAGGCCGGCTTCTTCCAGCCCACGGCCCACCCGGCGCGCGCCTGCACCGGCGTGATGTCAAGGCTCAGCTCGTGGCCGTGCAGCGGATAGCCCATCTCGGTGCGCAGGGTGTCTCGCGCACCGAGCCCGGCCGGCTGTCCGTCACGCGCCGTGACCTCGGCGAGCAGCGCTCGGAACACCTCCTCCGCGTCGGCCCACCGCGGCAGCAGCTCATAGCCGTGCTCGCCTGTGTAGCCGGTACGGCACACGCGCACGGGCAGGCCGTTCAGCGAGGCGTCCGCATAGGCCATGTACTCCATCTCGGTCGGCAGCCCCACTGCGTCCAGCACCTCCGCCGAGCGCGGCCCCTGCACCGCCAGGACCGCGTACTCGCGGTGCTGGTCCGTCACCGTCACGCCCTCCGGCGCCCGGGCCGCGAGATGGGCGACGACGGTGGCGGTGTTGGCCGCGTTGGGCACGAGGAAGATCTCGTCGTCGCTCACGTAGTAGGCGATCAGATCGTCGATCACGCCGCCGGACTCGTCGGTGCACAGCGTGTACTGCGCCTTGCCCGGCCCGACCTTCGCGAGGTCGGCGGTGAGGACGCTGTTGACGAACTCCGCCGCACCGGGGCCCGCCACCGTCGCCTTGCCGAGGTGGCTGACGTCGAAGATCCCCACGGCCTCACGCACGGCCGTGTGCTCGCCGACGGTGCCGGCGTACTTGACCGGCATGCTCCAGCCGCCGAACGCCGCGAAAGCGGCGCCCAGCTCGGTGTGGACGGCGTGCAGGGGGCCCTCGAGCAATTCAGTCATGCCGGCCACCCTATCGCTGGCGGAGTCGGCCCAGAGCGGACATCACCTGGTACAGCGCGATCGCCACCACCGAGCCGATCGCGATGCCGGTGAACGTGACCTGCCCGATCGACCAGGTGAAGTCGGCGATGCCGATCACCAGCGGCACCGCGGCGGTGATCTGGTTGATCGGCAGCGAGAAGTCCACCCGCGCCTGCACCCAGATCCGCACGCCCAGAACGCCGACGAGGCCGTACAGCGCCGTCGTCACCCCACCCAGCACGCCGGGCGGGATCGAGGCGATCACCGCCCCGACCTTGGGCGAGAGGCCGAGCAGTAGCGCGGCGACGCCCGCCACCCAGTAGGCGGCCGTCGAGTACACCCGCGTCGCCGCCATGACGCCGATGTTCTCGGCATAGGTGGTGGTCGCCGAGCCGCCGCCGATCCCCGCGATGAGCGTCGACACACCGTCGGAGAACAACGCACGACCCATCAGCGGGTCGTAGTCGGTGCCGGTCATCTGCGCGACCGACCGCACGTGGCCCACGTTCTCGGTGACCAGGACCAGCACCACGGGCAGGAACATCGGCACGACCGACCAGGCGAACGTGGGAGTCATGAAGTGCGGCAGGCCCACCCACGCCGCCTTCGCGATCGCCGCCGTCTGCACCTCGTGCCGCAGCAGCGCTACCACGTAGCCCGCCACCACCGCCGTGACGATCGCGAGCCGGCCCAACATCCCGCGGAACACCGCCAGCGACAGCACCAGTAGCGCCAGCGTGATGGTCGCGGTGACTGCGCCCTTCTCGAAGTTCGCCTTGGCGGTCGGGGCCAGGTTGAGGCCGATCAGGGCGACGACGGCACCGGTGACCACCGGCGGCATCAACCGCTCGATCCACGCCGTGCCGAACAGCTGCACCACCACGCCGATCAGCGTCAGCAGCACGCCCACCACCACGATCCCGCCGAGCGCGCTGCCCGCGCCGTGCGCGGCCGTGGCCGCCGTGATCGGCGCGATCACCGCGAAGCTCGAGCCCAGGTAACTCGGCAGCCGGTTGCCGGTCACGAGCAGGAACAGCAGCGTCCCGATGCCCGAGAACAGCAGAGTGGTGGCCGGCGGGAAGCCGGTCAGCACCGGCACCAGGAACGTCGACCCGAACATCGCCACCACATGCTGGACGCCGATGCCGATCGTCTTCGGCCACGCCAGGCGCTGGCCCGGCGCCACGACCGACGTGCCGTCGATATCCGCCGCGCCGACGGGGTCCCATCCGATTCGCATGGGTCAGATCCTGCTAGACCCCGCGCCGGACCTTCTACTCGAGGACCTCCACCGACGCCGAGAACCGCCCCGGCGCCGGGCTGAGGTCGAGTACTCGGTCGTGAAACCCGGTGAGCGACTCCCGATGTCCCACCGAGACGATGGCGCTGCCCGGCAACCGATCTCGCAGCAGCCCGTACAGCCGCGCCTCGGTCGCGAGGTCGACGGCGGACGTGGCCTCGTCGAGCAGGATCACCGCGGGCCGGGCCAACAGCATCCGGGCGAACACCAGCCGCTGCTGCTCGCCGGGCGACAGGAAGCCCCAGTCGGTGATGTCCGCGTAGAGATCCAGCGTGTCGAGGCCGACGATCGACAGAACCTGCCGCGCAGCGCCGTCCGACACCGTCTCGGCGGCGTTCGGATACGCCAGGACCTCCTGCAGCGAGGCGAAGGGCAGGTAGGGCGTCTGGGTGACCACATAGGGATCGACGGCGTCGAAAGTCCCGTGGGTATACGGCCACAGGCCCGACAGCGCCCGCAGCAGAGTCGATTTCCCGACACCCGAGGGTCCCCGGATCAGCAGTGCCTCCCCGCTCCGGACGTCGACGGTGACGTCCCGCAGCAGTGGCGTGCCATCCGGTTTGTCGATACCCGCGCCTGCGAGACGCACGCCCACCCCCGTCGGCGGCTCACCCGCGACCGGGATGTCGAGCTCCCGCGCCTCGCGGTCGCCGACGATGAGGCCACGCAGACGGATCAGCTGAGCGCGGTACTCCGCATATGTGGGGTAGTTGTCCTGGAAGAACGAAAGGGCGGTCTGGAACGAGGTGAAGCTGTTCGCCGACTGCGTCAGCGTGCCGAAGCTGATCTGGCCGTGGAAGAACCTGGACGCCTGGATCAGATAGGGCAGGAGCACGGCCGCCTGGTCGATCGCGAGCCCCCACGACTGCACCGCGACCCGCAGGATCGACACCCGCCAGAAGGCGCGGATGACGCTCGTGAAGACACCTGTGAGGGTCTGCTTCTCGGTGAACGCGCCACGGAACAGCGCGATCTCCTCTGCCGCGGTGCGGGCGTGCACCAGGCGGGCGCGGAACCGGCCGGTCGAGCGCTGGTAGCGGAAGTTCCAGCGGATCATCCGGCGGCCGATCAGGAACGTCACAATGGTCGACACGATGTAGTAGGCGATCGCGACTGCGATCAGTGCGCGCGGGACCGCGACGCCGAAGATGGGGACGCTCGCACAGAGGTCCCAGAGCAGCTGGCCGAACACGATCGCCGACACCACGGCGTTGACGGCGCCGCCGATCAGCGTCTGCGAGTTCTCCACCATGTCGGTGACATCGATGTCGACGCGCTGGTCTGGGTTGTCGACAGGATCACGCAGGAAGCGCATGCGGTAGGCGGCCGCGCCGCCGAGCCAGTCGCCCACCAGATAGTCGGTCAACCAACTGCGCCACCGGCATTCGAAGCGGTACCAGACGTAGCTCGCGGCCGACAACCGGAGTACGTGGAAGGTCACGATGATCGCGAAGATCTTGATCGACTCCCAGAACATCGACTCCCCGGCGTGCAGCCCGGCGACGTCGTGCCCCTTGATCGCCTCGGCGACATCGGTGCACGCCGTGATGAGATCGTTGCCCTGGTAGGTGAGCAGGTAGTCGACACGCACCGAACCGAGGAGGAACAAGGTCAGCCCGACCATCGACGCCCACACCGCGATGGCGTCCCGGCCGCGCTGCCTGAGGAAGAAGCGGTGGTTGACCACCCAGAAGTGCCGTCCCAGATCGGAGGTCGCCACCAGCGTCGCGGCGATCACTGCGCCCACCACCACGACCGCCAGGAATCCGATACCGAGGTACTCCAGTGTGGAGATCCACTCGTGGCCCCAGTTCCTGCTCATAGCCGTGTCCACGCGCACCTCGATCCCGGGGACCGGGCGATCCCACCTGCGACTGATTACCCGATCCGCGAGCCCGATGCGCGCCGAGAATCCTGAACGCCACCTGTGAAACCCGTCCCAAGTCGGCACATTTCGGAAACACTGGTCGGAAACACCCTAGGAGGCGACCTCCGCGTGGCTGGGCGCATAGAGCTCGCTCATGATCCCCTGGAACCGGGCGAGGGCCGACACCACCGGCTCGGGGTGGCGTCCCTGCGGCACCTGCCAGGAGCGCAACGCGTGCAGGAGGTCACCGTCGACCTCGACGTCCTGCTTGCCGAGCCGGGGAGGCGCCGCGGCGAGGCGATCGACCAGATCGGCGAGGGCGCGTAAGGCCGCATCGACGGCGGTGCCGCGGATCACGACCCGCATCGCGAACGCCAGCGAGTGCAGAGAATGGGTGGCGTTGCCGTACAAGGTCATCTGGTAGCGCACGACGTCCGGGCTACTGCCCACGACGAGCGGCCGGCCGAGCGGCACGGCCACGACGCGCAGCGCATGCAGCTTGGTGTCCATGGCGCGCAGCAGTTGGTCGGCGCCGGCCGCGCCGCCCTCGCCGGCCAGAACGCGCAGCACCGTCGCGTACGAGCCGAGCAGATCGCGCTGCGCCAGCCCCGCGGCATCGCGGGTCGAGACCGGGGACAGGACGAGGGCGACCGCGGCCCCACAGAGGGCGCCGATGATCGTCTCCTCGACGCGCAGCACCAGCAGCTTGTCGGTCAACTCGTCGAGCAGGCTGTACATCTGCGTGATCATCAGCGATATGAACAGCACCATGTAGGCGTAGTTCACCCGGATCAGGTAGATACCGCAGAACATGCTCGCCACGATCACGAACAGGCTCCACATGGTGTGGCCCGCGGTCAGGTGCGCCAGGCCGAGCCCCAGGAACAGGCCGATGATCGTGCCGATCACGCGGTTGGCGGATTTGATGAACGTCTCCGCCCGGGTGCCGGTGCCGGCGAACACGATGAACGCGGCGATCACCGCCCAGTAGTAGCGGGTCTCGCTCAACTCGCGGCCGATCAGGATCGCGAGAGTCCCGGCGAGCGCCACCTGCGCCGCCTGCCGGGTGGTGAAATCCAGCCGGGACAACGGGTTCCAGGAACTGCCCCGCGCCTCGACGCCGCGCACCGTCGGGACCGAGCTGGGCAGGTTGCCCATCGCCAGCATCACGGCCGGAGTGAAGTCGGCAGGGTCGTCGACGGGCGGCTTGTCTCCCAGACCGCGGCCGAGCTCCAGGTACGAGCGGACCGAGGAGGACAGCCGCACAGCCGGCCCGATGTAGCCTGCCTGCGCAGGGTCTGCTGCAACGCGAGCCACCTCGGCGTCGAACCGGTCGACCAGACCGCCCAGCAGCTCCTGGTCGAGGTCCGTATACCTCTCGTGCGACAGCGCGGCTATCAGAGTCACCGCCGCGGAGCGCAGCGGCGCGGGTGCGCCGACGAGTTCGATCCCGTGCAGTGCGATTCCGTTCAGCGCCAGCTGCAGGTCGAGGACCCGGCGACGCAGCCCGTGCGGAGTCCAGTCGGGTGGCAGAGCACCGGGCGTCGCCGACCACGCCTCGATCATCATCGCCGCCTCGGCGAGCTGTGCGCGCTGGCTGCGCCCCTTGCGCACCAGGCGGTTCCGCGCCTCGTCGGAGTCTGCCTGGAGTACATCGCCAGCCGTGGCGATGTAGCGCCGGCCGCGGATGCCGAACCCCTTGCGCACGTGGTTGAGCGTGCGCTGCGGGCGCGGGCCCGTGAACGCCACGGACAGCGCCAACACCAGCGCGGTGGCGAGGACCGTGTCGAAGACCTCCCACGGGATCGCCGGCCATTGGGCCTTCATGAAGGACGACAGGTAGTAGCCCATCCAGCCCATGAACCCATAGAAGAAGAACTTGGGGCCGAAGCGGCGCACGTACACCGCCGTGAACATCACGGCGACGAAGCCGACCAGCATCGTCACGGTCTGGTACGCCAGGAGCTTGCCGAGCACCATGCCGGTTCCCATCGCCACCGGGAACCAGACAGCCGTCTTCACCTTCGGCATCGGGGCGAGCCCGCCGAGGGCCTGCGAGCCCATCATGGAGAGGATGGCACCCACCATCATCGCGACCATCCGCGACGCCGGGTCGGCCCCACGCGCGATCGCGACCCAGTACTCGACCGCCAGCGCGATGGTGACGGCGATCGCGACCCCACCTGCGGTCTGCAGGCGAACCAGCCCGGGATCCGAACCGAGGATCATGTCACGCAGGCGTCTCCACGAGAACCCCTCAGACTGCATGCGGGAACACTAGCAGCGGGCGCGCTCCCCGCCACCTGCTCAGCGCAGCGCGCCCGTGACCGTCGGCGACGGTCGCTCCCCGGCCGTCCCGGCGGGCCCGAACAGCTCGCACAGGATGGCGTGCAGACGGTCGAGGTTGCGCACCACGCGCGCCGGGTGGCGCCCCGCCGGTACCGTCCACGCCCGCAGCTGCGCGAGCGCCGCGGGCGCCTCCGCCGGGGCGGATCCGAACCGGGGCGGATCCTCCGCCAACCGGTCGACGATGCCCGCGAGATCCAGGCAGGCGGCGTCGACGGCGGTGCCGCGCACCACGACTCGCATCCCGTCCGCCAGCCCGTGCACCGCCTGCGTCGCCCCGGCGTAGAGGGTCAGCTGGTGTCGCGTCACCCTGGGGCTGCTCCCCACGACGAGCGGCCGCACCAGCGGGGCGGCGGCCAGTGTCAGCCGCCGCAGCCCGTTGTCGACGTCGCGGATCAACCCGTCGATCCCACGGGCGCCGCCGCCCGCACCGGCCAGGGCGCGCAGCGTCACCGCGTACGCGGCGAGCAGGTCGCGCTGGGCCACGCGCGTGGTCGCCCGGGTGCTGACCGGCGCCACCAAGAGGGCGACGACGGTGCCGCAGCACGCCCCGATCGCGGTCTCCTCCAGCCGCAGGAACAGCAGGTGGTCGGAGAACTCGTCGAGCAGGCTGTAGAGCTGCGACACCATGATCGTGATGAAGAAGATCATGTAGGCGTAGCTGAGCCGCTGCAGATAGAACCCGCAGAAGAGTGCGAGGACGATCACCGTCAGCGACCACCACGTGTGGCCGGTGGTGGCGTGCGCCAGGCCGATCCCGGCGACCAGACCCACCAGCGTCCCGACGACGCGGTTGAGTAACTTCAGGGTGGTGTCGGCCCGCGAGCCCGTCCCCGTGAAGGCGATGAACGCCGCGATCATCGCCCAGTAGTAGCGGGTCTCGCTCAATTCGCGCCCGATCACGATGGCCAGCGTGCCCGCGACAGCCACCTGGAGCGCCTGCCGCGTCGTGAAGTCCAGCCGGGACAGCACGCCCCACGGCCCGGGATGGACGGGGGTGATGGCGGCGACGGGGACGGAGCCGGGCAGGTTGCCCATCGCCAGTGCGACGGCTGGGGTGAACTCCTCGTCCTCGTCGATCGTGGCGACGCCCGTGGCGCGCAACGCGATATCTATGTACTGCCGGGCGGACGCCGCGAGACGCATCGATGGCGTCGCGAACACGGCGCCGTCGCCGCCCGCGCTGCTCACCCGGACCGCAGCCACGTCCAGCGCGTCGACCAGCGGTCCCGCCGATTCGTAACGCCCCAGCGACAACTCCCGGTTCAACGCCGCGGCCGCGACCCGCAACTCGGCAGGCGCCCCGATCAGCTCGCGACCCGCCGACGCGATGCCGTTCACGGCGAGCTGGGCGTCGAGGATCCGCCGACGCAGCACCTGCGGCGTCCAGCCGGTCGGCAGCGCCCTCGGCTGGGCGGACCACGCCTCGATCATGAGCGCCGCCTCGGCGAGCCCTGCCTGGCGGCTGCCGAGCCGACGCAGGAGTCGCTCGGTGGGGGCGGCGTCGCTCGGATCGAGCAGGGCGGCGACGGTGCCCGTGATGCGCCGCCCGCGGGCACCGAACCCGCGCCGCACATGCGACAGCGTGCGTCGCGGGTTGGTCCGCATCACGGTCGTCGACAGCGCCAGCACCCACAGGGCGGCGATGATCACATCCACGATCTGCCAGGGCAGCGTGGACCACTTCGTGTGCAGGAACGATGCGAAGAAGTAGCCCATCCACAGCATGAAGCCGTAGAAGAAGTAGTCGACCCCGAACCGGCGCACGTACACCGCAAGGAACATCACCACCACGAACCCGGTCAGCATCACGGGGGTGCGTCCGGACAGGAGCACGCCGAGCACCATGCCGGCCCCGAGGGCGACAGGGAATCCGGCGACCGTGGCCACTTTGGGCAACGGCTTCGTCGTCCCGGACAACGCCATCGACCCCATCATCGCGACGATCGCCCCGAGCATCATCGCGACCATCCGCGACGACGCATCGGCGCCGCGCGCATGGGCGATCAGGAACTCGACCGCGATGCCGGTCGCCGTCGCGAAGGCGGCCCCACCCGCGCTCTCGAGACGCGTGAGCCCAGGGTCGGAACCAGCCACCACATCGCGGAGGTAGGACGGAGATAGCTGCATGATGCAGATAATACGGGGTACACGTATGGTCGTCCGCATGGAAGACCAGGGCGAACGCGGCGAATCGGTGTTCGAGGACATCGAGCTCCAGATCGCCGTGCTCGGTCGCAACTTCGAGCTGCTACACCGGCGCGCACCCGCGACGCCCGACGTGGAGCGGGCTGAGTACCTCCTGCTGCGCGTGCTCGCGAAGCTGGGACCGTCCACCGTCGGGACGCTTGCGACAACGCTCGGACTCGACTCCTCCACGATCGGCCGGCAGGTCTCGAGCCTCGAGGCGAGCGCTCTCGCGGAGCGCGTCGCCGATCCGCACGATCGTCGGCGCACCATCGTCGAGATGACCGAGCTCGGACGCCGCCGCATGAACGAGACCAGCCGAGCCCGCACCCTGCGCACCCAGGCGTTGCTCGCGGACTGGAACCCCGAGGACCTCCTCACCCTCGCGACCATGTTCCGCCGCTACAACGCCGCCGTCACCCGCACCTACCTGGGCGAACCGGGCGCCCTCGACCACCAGGCCGAGGGTGATCCCGAGGCGGGGTGACCACAGCGTTCGTTCCGACGGCAGGCATCCGCCGTCGGTCCCGCCGTGGAATCCTTGCGTCGTGGGACTGATCCGCGGAGAGAGATTCGAGTACGAGTCGAACGTCGACGGTGCCGCGGCCGACTGGGCGGTCCGGGTCGTGACCGTCGACCCGACGGGGGTGCGCTCCGAGAGCGTCCTCCACCGAGCATCCGGACAGCTCGAGGTCGAGCAGATCATCGACGGCCACGTCGCACGCGCGTCGTCGCCGCTCGTCCGCGTGGCGGGCTCGCTGTGGAGCCGCGACCTCACGTTCGCGGACGGGAGCCGCATCGAGTGCTGGATCATCCTCGAGGTCTCCGACTGGCGGTGCCTCGACTGCGGCATCGACCTGCGGCACGTGGACGAGTACTACATGGTCCGCGACGACCTCTGGAACAGCGCCGTCGTCGAGTTCGACCGGCACCGACACCTGTGTATCGGCTGTCTCGAATCGCGCCTGGGCCGCGAGCTCACCAACGCCGATTTCAGGCCGGGCACCGAGCATCTCACCCGACGCGCCACACCGCGCCTGCGTGACCGCCTCGGCCGGGCCGCGCCGCCGGACAGGAGATCCGCACCGCCGGCGGGGGTCGACGACGGCGGCTACGTCGTGCGCTACTTCCCCAGCACCGAGTCCAGGTAGTCGTTGGCGAACACGCGATGCGGGTCGAACTGCTCACGCAGCGCGAGGAATTCACCGAACCGGGGATACGCCGCGCGGAAGAAGTCCGCGTCCCGCGTGTGCATCTTG
This sequence comes from Tsukamurella soli, assembly GCF_039541155.1. Classification (NCBI taxonomy): domain Bacteria; kingdom Bacillati; phylum Actinomycetota; class Actinomycetes; order Mycobacteriales; family Tsukamurellaceae; genus Tsukamurella; species Tsukamurella soli. The sequence goes on along the minus strand of NZ_BAABFR010000015.1, from coordinate 4,562 downwards.
CCCCAGTGCGGCCGCCCGCCGAACGACAGCATCAGCGCCTCCACCTCGCGGAAGTACTCGGTGTCGGCGTCGCGGTAGTAGCGGTGCACGGCGATGTAGCCGGACTCGCGCCCGGCGGCGGTGGACAGCATCAACTCGTCCGCGGCCGCGGCACGCACCTCGATCGGGAAGGTGATGTTCCAATCATGCTGCGCCACCAGGGAACGCAGCGCCGCGAACGCGTCCATCGTCTGCGCCAGCGGCACTGCCCACTCGGACTCCCGGAACCGTACGGTGCGCCGCGTGGTGAACACGCCGGTGGACACGTCGGAGAACCGCCGGTTGCCGGTGGCGCCCGCGGCGAACCGCACCAACCCCGGCGTGAAAGCCGGGACCGCGCGGCCCAACTCGGACATCGCGCGCAGCGCCTCGTTACCCACCACCCGGTCGTCGATCAGCCGCTTCGCGGGCGACAGCGGCTCGGTCCGGTGCGAGCCCGGGTGGCGGGTGTTGGTCTTCGTCAGCGCCACGTCGGTGCCGGGGAACCAGTAGAACTCGTAGTGGTCCGTCGCGCGGACCGTGTCGAGGAACCCGTCGATCACCTCGTCCAGCGGCTGCGGAGCCTCGAGCGCATCGAGCACGAACGCCTCGACACACTGCAGCGTCACTTCGACCAGCACGCCCAGCGCGCCGAGCCCCAGCGCCACGCCGGCGAGCCGCGGGTCACCGTCGCCCACGGTGATCACGTCGCCGGCACCGTCGACCAGCGTCGCGCCCACCACCTGCGTGGCGAGGCCCCCGAACGCGAGCCCGGTCCCGTGCGTGCCGGTGGAGATCGCTCCGGCCACGGTCTGTCGGTCGATGTCGCCCAGGTTGGGCATGGCCAGACCGTGCGGCGCGAGGATCGCGGGGACCTCGAACAGCCGCGTGCCGGCGCGCAGCGTGACCCGCTTCGCTCCTGCGTCGACGGCGACCAGCCCGCGCAGGTGCTCCGGGGACAGGGCCACGTCGCGCGGCGCCGACACCGCGGTGAACGAGTGCCCCGCGCCCAGCGCCTTGAGGGTGCCGCCCCGCTCGGCCGCTCGTCGCACCGCGGCGGCGACCTCCGCGATCGTGCCCGGCCGGGCGGTGTACGACGGGAACGCGGACTGCGTCCGCCCCCAGTTGCGCCACTCCCCGCCGCGCGCCGTCAGCTGCTCCAGCGAAGGTAACCAGCGACGGCTCACAGGAACGCCTTCCCTTCTCCTCTATACGTCACCGCGGTGGCCTCGACGCCACCGTCTTTCGCGATGACGAACTCGTTGACGTGCTCGCACGGCTCGCCGGCCTTCGCGTGCCGGAACCACACGCGGTCGCCGAGCGGAATCCGTCGGGCGCGGTCGCCGTGCAGGGGCGTCTGAACCTCACCGGCCCCCTCGCGGCCCAGCAGATGCAGCCCGGCGGGCCACACCGGCGTGGGCACCCGGCCGGAGCCGGCCGGGCCGGACGCGATCCAGCCGCCGCCGTGGCACGTGATCGTGTCCGGCGCGGGCCGCCGCGTCACGGCGAGCCCGAAGCCCATCGCCGGGGCGGGCGTGAAGTGCGAGTAGTCGTCGAACAGCGTCGGCCCGTACAGGCCGCTGCCGGCGGCGATGTCGGTGACGTTGGGGTCGGCCGCGTTACGCTCGAGGGAGCCGGTGCCGCCGCCGTTGACGAACTCGAGGTCGGCGATGCGCCGCAGGTCGGTGAGGATCTCGCCGCGCCGGGCCACCAACTCGTCCCAGGAGGCACCCTGCATGGCCCGCACGATCGCGGCCGCGCCGGGCCGGTGGAGGCTGCGGTCGCCCACGCCGGCGATCTGGGCGTCGTACGTCATCACCCCGACCAGCGTGAAGCCCCTGCGGCCGCCGATCGTCACCGCCAGCACCGACGCCTCGGCGCGCGTCCGCACCGGCGACCGGCGCACGCCCATGAACCCCAGGGCGGGCGCCCGGTACGACGCGTCGATGTCCAGACACACGCGCAGGTCCGGGCGGCGGCTGGGCGGCACGGCGGCGTCGATGAGGTCGAGCTGCGCGGCATCGTCGATCATCAGCGTCACGCGCGCCGCGGCCTCCGGATCGGCGGCCAGCGCGGCGATCGCGCCGAGGTCGGCGCTCGGGTAGGCGACCAAGACGTCAGGACAACCCGGCCGCTCGGGAGTCGATACAGCCAGCCAGTGCGCCTCTGCCACGTCGTAGGCGAGCACGCCCGCGTAACCGTCCACGGCGAGCAGCGCGTCGAGGACGGGCCGGCTGCGTAGCGATTTCGACGCGACGCGGATCGGCTTGCCGCCCGCACGCCGCAGCAGCTGCTCGGTGTTGAACCGCAGGGCGTCCAGATCGGCGGCGAGCACCGGGGCGTCGAGGCCGGTGGTCGCGGCATCGATGGTGGCCCAGTAGGCCTCGGGATCCGTCTCCCACCTACGCTCGCCGCCGGCACGCTCGCCTAGCGACGGAACCGGTGACAGGTCGATTGCTCCCACATCGGCCGATGGTACGGCAGCCGTACCAGACGGCCGCGACCTCGCCGTCCGCCGCGCGGGCGTAGCATCCTGCCCGGCAACACCATTCGCACCGACACGCCAGGAGGATCCCTGTGACCAGCACCTCTCGCCCCGAGTTCGTGATCGCGGCCACGCCCGCGTCCGGCGCCGACGTGCTGGTCCTGGGCCTCTACTCCGGCGACGACGGCCCCCGGCTCGCGCCCGGCGCCGAATTCCTCACCGACGGTGCCGACGCCTCGATCCTCCGCGGTCTCACGTCCGTGGGCGCCACGGGCAAGGCCGGCGAGGTCACGCGGATCCCCGCCGACGGTGCCGGGGTCCGCTCGGTACTCGCAGTGGGGCTCGGGAGCCCGGTCGAGGACGGCCCGAGCGCCGAGACCGTGCGCCGTGCGGCGGGCGTCGCGGCCCGCGCGCTGGAGGGAACCGAGTCGGCCATCACCACGCTGTCGGCGCTCGACCTCGCTGCCGCCGTCGAGGGCTTCGCGCTGGGCGCGTACCGCTTCACCAGCTACCGCTCCGCGGCCTCCGCACCGAAGAAGACGCCGGTCGGCACCGTCGTCCTGCTCACCGCCGCACCTGCCGAACGGGCCCAGCCGGTCGTCGACGCAGCCGTCGCCACCGCCGAGTCCGTCGCACTCGCGCGCGACCTGGTGAACACGCCCCCCAACGCGCTGTACCCCGCCGAGTTCGCCGACCGGGCGCGGGCCGCGGGCGAGGCGGCGGGCCTCGCGGTGGAGGTGTTCGACGAGCAGTACCTGGCCGCCAACGGCTACGGCGGCATCGTCGGCGTGGGACAGGGCAGCTCGCGACCCCCGCGGCTGGTGCGCCTGACCTACACGTCGGGTGTGCCGGGCGCCAAGAAGGTCGCCCTGGTGGGCAAGGGCGTCACCTTCGACACCGGCGGCATCTCCATCAAGCCGGCCGCCGGCATGGACCACATGACCTCGGACATGGGCGGCGCGGCCGCAGTGGTCGCCACCGTGGTCCTCGCGGCGCGCCTGGGCCTACAGGTCGACGTGACGGCGACGGTGCCGATGGCCGAGAACATGCCGTCGGCGACGGCGCAGCGCCCCGGAGACGTGCTGACGCAGTACGGCGGTAAGACCGTCGAGGTGCTCAACACCGACGCCGAGGGCCGGCTGATCCTGGCCGACGCCATCGTCCGCGCCTGCGAGGACGGCCCCGACTACCTGATCGACACGGCGACGCTCACCGGCGCGCAGATGGTGGCGCTGGGCAACCGCACGCCCGGCGTGATGGGCACCGAGGCCTTCCGTGACCGGGTCGCCGCGTTGTCGCGGGCCGTCGGCGAGAACGGCTGGGCGATGCCCTTCCCGGAGGAACTGCGCGCGGACCTCGAGTCGCGCGTCGCCGACCTCGCCAACGTGGGGCCGACGCGGTGGGGCGGCATGCTGCTCGCGGGCGTGTTCCTGCAGCAGTTCGTCGCCGACGGTGTCGAGTGGGCGCACGTCGACGTGGCGGGCCCGGCGTTCAACACCGGAGCGCCGTGGGGCTACACCCCCAAGGGCGGCACCGGTGTCCCGGTCCGCACGATCATCGCCGTGCTGTCCGATATCGCAGCGAACGGGTAGACCCGCTCGACGCCGAAGTCGGGCCGGGTAGGGTCTACTGCGGTGGTGGTCACAGCCGTCCGCCCAAGGGTTTATCCGCGATATCCCGCTGCTCGAGACCCGATATCGATCAAGCTGGACCCGATATCAACCAAAGCTGCTAGTACCAACAGCACAACAACCGAGGAGTCGAAGACCATGGCCTTCTCCGTCAAGATGCCGGCGCTCGGCGAGAGCGTGACCGAAGGCACCGTGACCCGGTGGCTCAAGCAGGAGGGCGACACCGTCGCTGAGGACGAGCCCTTGCTGGAGGTGTCCACCGACAAGGTCGACACGGAGATCCCCGCGCCCGCCTCGGGAGTGCTGCTGAAGATCCTCGCTCAGGAGGACGACGTGGTCGAGGTCGGCGGCGACCTCGCGAGCATCGGTGAGGCCGGCGAGGCCGCGCCCGCCGAGTCCGCGCCCGCGCCCGCAGCGGAGCCTGCCGC